>DASQDN010000349.1:0-26825 GCA_035634155.1 Bryobacteraceae bacterium
CACCAAACCGGAGCAAGCCTCATGCTGTGCTCCCGGGTGCTGCGGAAACTAAGACAATAAGGCCTGCCGCTCCGGAGCGAGACGCGCGGCAGGCCTTCCCTGCCTCACCCCCTACAGGGACCGAACGAACTCGACCAGATCCTCCTTCTCGGCCTCGGTCAGATTGAGCCGGAGAAAGCTGTTGTAATGCTCCACCACGTCGCGGAGTGTGGCAAAACGGCCGTCATGATAGAAGCCGCCCTTCTGCCTGGCCACCATTCCCTTTAAGGGCGTTGTTCGATACCGCCCGTCAGGCGAGCGGTCCGCTTGGAAAGAGTCGATGCCAATCTCGGAAGGTAGATGCATGTTCCAACCAGGCTCGGTGTACAGCGGAGCGACGTGACATGTCCCGCACTTGGCCTTCCCGTTAAACAACTCCTCGCCCGGCTTAATGGATCGCGCAAAAGGATGGCGGGGCATTGCGGGCGCCGGAATCGCTAGCTGATACGCCTGCAGCGCAGCGAGCTTGCTGGTTACCAGGTCGTTCGCGGGCCGGCGCTCAGCAAACCCGTTTCGAGCCGCGATGGGGAATTTCACGGCATCGTTCAAGCGCGGCTCCCACACGGTCCCGCTTCCGCCCATTTCAAGGGTCGCGACGAACGCGTTCCAATGCGAAATTCCGCCCCAACCAGTGTAGGTATGCAGGTTGACCCCAGCGAGTCCGAACGCCGCGGGTAGCAGCGTGGCCGCGGACTTGCCATCGGGCCGAAATGCCTTCCCATCGAGCAGGAGTTCCGCGTCGAACTTGCCCGGCCCCCAGCTCATCAGCACTCGCCGCACCTCGGCCTCGCTTACACCAAGCAGATCCGCGAACGGCTTCAAGGACGGAGCTGCCGCAATAATGGCCCCGACATTCAGATCACGCGCCGGCCATCCATCCAGCCGCCGGCCGATGTTTCCCGGTGGGATCGCCGCGGTCGAGAAAGAATTGTCAACCGTGGAGTGGCAAAGCGAGCATTGAATTCCGACCGATCGCAGCTTGCCGTCAGCCGAAAAGAAACCCTTCACGCCCACAACAGCGTTCAGCTTCAATAGCGCCAGTGTCGTCGCCGGATCGTCCAGATTCACAGTGCCCGCTTGCAAACCGCTCACGATCTCCTGCGGGACTGCCGCTGCGTCCACCTTCAGCCCCAGGCCAAGCGCCGCCTTCGGCGACAGGCCGGCTCCAACGCCGCCGATTGCCGAGCCCGCGATGAACTCGTGTAACCGCAATGCCCCGCCCCAGAAGCTTTCACTGCCGAACGTGTCGTGGCGGAAGATCTCGCGCCCATCGCGGACCTGTTTGGCAGCATAATCGCGAATCTGAGCATCGTTCGGAGCAAGGGGCTCGCCCGGGCCATCGGACTGAAACCCAGTGATGTGCCCTGCCCCCAAGGCAAGGACCGCCGCCAGCGCGGTGGCTGTCCAGCCGAAACGTTCGATTGATGTCATGGTTTGGTTTCCTTGCCGAAACGGAGTGAACTGGGCCGGATTGGTGACAATATGTTTTTGGGAACCTTTGGCGAACTTGTGACTCAGTAACAACGTGATGGCTGAATTTGCACATGCGGCGCCGGAGATGGCGACAGCGCTTACCGATGAGCAGATCGTGAGCCGGGTGCTCGGCGGTGAGACCTCGCTTTTCGAACTCATCATCCGGCGTCACAATCAGCGGCTGTATCGAGCAACGCGGTCAATCCTGAAAGATACGGCTGAGGCGGAAGATGTGATGCAGGAAGCGTATGTGCGCGCGTTCGCCCATCTGCACCAGTTCGCGGGTGAGGCGAAGTTTTCTACGTGGCTCACAAAGATCGCCGTGTATGAAGCATTGGGACGCCTGAGGCGGCGTAAGCAGATGGACGAAATCCCTGGAGGGCTCGCCAGCGGGGCCTCCAACCCCGAGCACACCGCTTATCAGCGGCAACTGCAGACGATGATTGAGTCGGCAATCGATGTGCTGCCGCCGCTTTATCGCAGCGTGTTTGTACTGCGCGACGTGGAAGAGTTAAGCGGAGCCGAGGTGGCCGAGTGCCTCGGCATCACGGAGGAAACGGCAAAGACGCGCCTGCACCGGGCTCGACGCATCCTGCGGGATGAACTCAAAACATCGCTTGGCGGGGCCATTTCGGCGGCATTTTCATACGGGACCGTGCATTGCGACCGAATGACCGGAGCCACCATGGAGCGAATTCTAAGAAAAAACCCGTGAGAGTTTTCCGAACCTGGGCCGACTCATAAGGTGTATGCCTGATGCGAGCCTCGCAGCGCTGGTATCGAAACAGCTGCTGCGCCGCTTACCGCCGGGCATAACAGAGGGAAAAAAGCTCAGATGCGGATCCTTATCGCCGATGATCATATGTTGTTCCGCCACGGCATTCAACAACTGTTCGCCATGGATCGGACGTTTGAGGTTGTGGGGGAGGCTTCCAACGGAGCCGAAGCCGTTGATCGCTGCCTGGAGCTGCGACCGGACGTTGTTGTGATGGACGTCAGCATGCCTGGAATCAGTAGCTTCGACGCATGCCGCCAGATTAGGCGCGCGCGCCCCGATACCCGCATTCTGTTTCTATCCATGTTCGACGACGAAGACTGCCTGATGCGTGCGCTGGAAAGCGGCGCCTCGGGATATGTCGTGAAGGATACCTCGCCACGCGAACTGATGGCCGCCGTAGTTGAGGTCGCCAGAGGTGGAACCTTCCTGAGTCCGAAGCTGCTGACGCACCTGGTGGAGGATTTCCGCGGTCGAGTTAAGAACGACGGAAAGGTGCCGCGTTTCAGTACGCTGACGCCGCGCGAGAGCGAGGTGCTGAAGCTCCTGGCTGAAGGCCGCTGCGTGAAGGAAATCGCAACCGATTTGAAACTAAGCTCTAAGACAGTGGAGGCGCATAAATTCAACCTGATGCGTAAGCTGGACCTGCACAGCAACGCGCAACTGATCCACTACGCGTTTCAGAACAAGATCGTTCAGCTCGCGGCTGTTCCGGCTTAGAATCGGAGCCCCTCGGCATCAATGCGGATGCGGGCGACGGGTGCGCCGGTAATCTTCTCCAGGTAAGTCGCGGCGGTCTGGCGAGCTTGCGCCGCGAGGCTCTCGTCCTCTTTGTTCACGCCGTTCATATACATCGTGAAGTTCATGCCGAAGAGAATAGCCACCAGTTCGGTCAGTTCCTGCTTCTGGCGGTCGGTCATTGAGCGCACCGATGGATTCTGCGCGAGCGCGCTTTTGAACTGCGCGTACAGCGCTTGCTCCTGGTGCGAACTGGGTTTTAGCACCTTCTTTTCATTGATGATCGTGAGGCGCTCAAACATATCCTTGCCCCGCTTCACGCGCGGATCCTTTTCGTAGGGCACATCATGCAGGTCGTGCACGGTCATGTACGTGTTCACGACGAAGTAATTCAACGCATACGCAAGGTCATTGGCTGGGAATCCATCCTTCTTCGCTGTGTCCTGATAAAGCTGGATCAGGGAGCTGAACTGCTGCTCGGCGCGCCGGCGGTCGCTCGGAGTGGCGCCAATTCTCTCGGCTAAAAGCTTGGGAAGCACGGGTGTCACAGGTGCGGGATACTGCGTCAGTTCTGCCGCCGGTGTCGTTGGCGTAGCCGCTGACTTCGCGCCGCCGGTCTGCGCCTGCTGGCTCATCGCCGTTGCCCGAGCGTTACTCAGGATGTTGTTGAGAAGCGTCGTCTTGTTGATGTAATCCTGAACGGGGTTGTTCAGAAGTTGAGCCGGAGCGGCGGCTGTGACGATAACGGCGAGAGCCAACGCGAGTCTCATTGTTGTCCATCATACAGAAAGCTCGCGGGGCTGGCACAATTGTCGCGGGAGACAGGTGAATGGTTCTACGCACAGCGGACGTCGCCGATAGCGAACGCCAACAGCGGGCGTACAGTCCTCCCGGGATCCTTGTTCTGTGCGTGGCATGGACCTTTATAGGCACGCTGCTTACACGCAACACCTGCTGCACACCGCTTCTGGCGGGTTGAATAGCAGAATGCTTGCCGGATATTGCGGCTGGTTGACGTGTTTTCTCCCTTGGGTGGCGCTCACGCCGATCGCGTTCGGGCGGGGCGCCGGTTCCCGCTCGACAACGCTCGATGGGCCTTTCACCTCGGAGTTCATGCCGCAGTTGGGCTCGGCATGGCTTGTGTGGCTGCATGGATAGGATCGTTGCCTGGGGCGGGAGTGGGCTGGGCTTCGACACTCCGTCGACGGGTTCACATGCGCCCGGCAAAAATACGATTGGCGCTTTTGCTGTCGAAGGATTTCTATATTTTTCCTCGGTGTTCGCGGCGTGGGTGATGCGTACGCTGATGCAAGCTCGCGAGAATGAAAGGCGCGCCGCCCAACTTATGTTGGAGAAATCCCAACTGGAATCCAGCCTGTGCAAGGCGGAACTCGATCCTTGCGAATGCGGCTGGACCCGCATTTTTATTTCAGTAGCCTGCAGAATATGTCCGCGTTGACCCAGCACGATCCGCGCACAGGCAGCCGGATGCTGACCCGGCCAGGCGACCTTGATGGGCTCAGAAGGGTTGTACGCGTATGATGTGGACGGCCGGCTGTTGTGGAAGCATGACTTCGGACGGCTGAATGTCGGCTACGCGGCCGACGTTCGCCGGTGCTTCAGGAGGCTTGGTCATCATTCAGAATGACCGGCATAACGAGTCGTATGTGGCAGCCTTCAATGTCGCCGCGGGCGCGGAGAAGTGGAGCGTGAGCCACGATGAGAAGCCCTCTTGGGCGACGCCGGCTGTCTATTCGGGCAGCCGAAAGGTAGTTATGACAAGTTCGCCGAATTCCTGCGCGGGCATGACATTGCCACGGGTAACGAATTATGGAGCGTACCCGATGGTACGGAAGTGAAGGTGCCGACGCCGGTGATTGCGGGCGATCTGGTAATCGTCACCGCCGGTTATCGTACGGGCGGTCGACCGATCTTTGCGATCGAGGCCGCGACCGGGGTGGAAGAATCAACCCGGCTCGCCTTACACGCCGACTCCGATTGTCTATCGAGGGATTGTGTATATCTGTGTGGATAACGCTGTATTGGCGGCGTACGACGTGCAACGGGGAAGCGCCTGTATCAGACGAGGATTGCTCGGGATTCCGGCGCTTCAGCGCGTCGGCGGTGACGGCGGATGGGCGACTGTATTTCCCGAGTGAGGACGGATTGATTTATGTGGTGCGTGCTGGCCCGAAATTCGAGTTGCTCGCGCGGAATGATATGGGTGAGGTTTGCATGGCCACTCCTGCGATATTCGAGGATGTGATGCTGGTGGGGACGCGCACGCATCTGCTGGCGCTTCTGAATGGGGGTGGGCCTCACGTTGACATATCCCCGCAATTTGGCTAGAATCTTAGGTTTGTAAGACCTTACGGAGACGTCTGTCTATGAGTACCCCTTTTCCATCCAAGAACGACATGCCGCGGAACTGGTACGTGTTGGACGCGCAGGATGTTGTCCTTGGCCGTCTCGCTACCAAGGTGGCGATGATGTTGATGGGCAAGCACAAACCGACCTACACCCCTTTTATCGATACCGGCGATCACGTTGTCATCGTCAACGCCGAGAAAGTCCGCCTTACCGGCCGTAAAGAGGAAGACAAGATGTATCGCACCCACTCCGGTTACCCGGGTGGACTCAAGGAACGGACCGCCAAGAAGATGCGCGAAGTTCGGCCCCAGCGTTTGCTGGAACTGGCCGTTCTTGGCATGCTTCCCAAGTCCAAGATGGGTAAGCAGATGTATCGCAAGCTCAACGTTTATGCCGGTCCCAAGCACCCGCATCAGGCGCAGCAGCCCGTCGAGATGACGCTGTAAGCGCCCGCAATAGAGAATTCAGGAGATATCGTTAGTGGCAGCTCTGGTTCAACATCTTGGCACGGGACGGCGGAAGCGCTCCGTCGCTCGTGTGTTTCTCCGCTCTGGTAAAGGCACGATCACCATCAACGGTCGTCCCTTGGAACATTACTTCACCACCGAAACTTCGCGCGCCATGGTGCGCCAGCCGCTGCTCACTACTGAGACGGCTGAAAAGTTCGACGTTTTGATTCTCGCCGATGGCGGCGGATATATCGGTCAGGCCGGCGCCGCCCGCCTGGGTATTTCCCGCGCTTTGGTTGAGTTCAACGCCGAGCTTCGTCCGCGCTTGAAGGAAGCCGGGTTCCTGACCCGCGATCCTCGCGCGCATGAGCGTAAGAAGTACGGTCAGAAGGGCGCCCGTAAGCGGTTCCAGTTCTCGAAGCGCTAGTGTTCGATTCAGGGCGGCTTCCCCAAGCCGCCCTTTTCCCTTCCCTACGTGTTTCCCTGCGGCGCGCTGTCGCCGTAAACCCAAGGCAATTTAACCCGCAAGCACAAATCTCGCTTTGGACCGTGCGCGCGGCTAGCAGTACAAAATCACAAGGAGGCTAATTGCCGTCTATTTCGATGAAAGAATTGCTCGAAGCGGGCGTTCATTTCGGGCACCAGACCAAGCGCTGGAATCCAAAGATGAAGGAATATATCTTTGGCGAACGCAACGGGATCTACATCATAGATCTTCAGAAAACCCTCAAACTCTTCAAAGACGCGATGCGCTATGTGGGCGAAATGGCCGCGCAGGGCAAGACCGTTCTCTTCGTCGGCACCAAGCGCCAAGCGCAGGAAGCAATCTCGGAAGAAGCAACCCGCTGCGGCATGTACTACGTGAACCAGCGCTGGCTGGGCGGCCTGCTCACCAACATGGTGACGGTACAGAAGTCGATCAAGCGCCTGAAGCAGCTTGACGCCGAAGTCGCTGAAGGCGGCTACCTGGGCCGCGTGAAGAAAGAAGCCATCCAGCTTGAGCGCGAGCGCAAGCACCTGCAGTCGAACCTGGCTGGCATCAAAGACATGCCCGGGCTCCCGGATGTGATCTTCGTGGTCGATTCGAACAAGGAAGCGATTGCGGTCAGCGAAGCCCGACGCCTAGGCATCCCCGTCGTCGCCGTCGTCGACACTAACTGCGACCCCGACGAAGTCGATTACGTGATCCCAGGCAACGATGACGCGCTCCGCGCCATCCGTCTGTTCACCACCAAAATCGCCGACGCCGTAGTTGAAGGGCGCGCCCTTGCCACCGAGCAGGATTTCGTCAGCGATAAGATCATCACCGACGAGCCGCACGTCAGCGTCGAGCAGACCGACTACACGCAGTACCTCGATCCCAAGTACGCCGAGCAGTTGATGGCCGAAACGATTCCGGACGAGGACCTGCCGTCGATGTCGCTGCCGCGCAAGAACGCAGCTTCGGAAACGCAGGCTGCGGCCGCCGAGTCGGTTCCGGCCGGCGCCGACAACCGTTCGTAGTAGGCAGGCTGACAGCAACAGGTACACCGCGCGGGGCAGGTTCTTGCCCCGCCGAACATCAGCCGGATGCGATGCATTCTTCCGGCGCTACCCCGAATCCGAGAGGCCGGCCATCCCCGGCCTCTTCTAACGAGAGATACAAGAGGCATACGATATGGCGGAAATCACCGCGGCACTGGTAAAACAACTGCGCGACAAGACCGGCGCAGGCATGATGGAATGTAAGAAGGCGCTCACCGAGGCGAACGGCAATCTTGAGGAGGCGGAGGTGATCCTTCGTAAGCGCGGAATTGCGTCCGCTTCGAAGAAGTCGGCCCGCGCCACCAAGCAAGGCGTTATCGGCACGTATATCCACCCTGGCTCCCAGCTCGGCGTCATGGTTGAAATCAACTGCGAGTCGGACTTCGTGGCCCGCACCGAAGACTTCCAGCAGCTCGTGCACGACGTGGCGATGCAGATCGCCGCGGCCGATCCCCAGTTCCTGCGTAAGGAAGAAGTCACGCCTGAGGTTCTGGAGAAGGAAAAAGAGATCGCTCGCGATCGTGCGCGCCAGGAAGGTAAGCCGGAAAAGATCCTGGATAAGATCGTCGAAGGCCGATTGGCCAAGTTCTACGAGGAAGTCTGCCTGTACGAGCAGCCTTTCATCAAGGACAACGCCGTTACCGTAGGCCAGATGATCGCCACCAAGATCGGCAAGCTCGGCGAGAACATCAGCATTGCGCGTTTCGCCCGGATGAAGGTCGGCGACACGGCCGCGGCGGGCGGCTCGGAAGAGCAGACCGAAGCATCGGCTTAGTCAACCATGGGAAACGGCGCGGCGTCGGTAGGCAGTTATAAACGACTCCTGCTCAAGTTGAGCGGTGAAGTCATGGCGGGCGAGGCCGGCTTCGGCCTCGACGCCGAGAAGGTGTCAGCGCTGGCGGCTGATGTCGCCGCCGTTGCCCAAAGCGGCGTGCAGATCGGCCTCGTCGTGGGTGGCGGGAACTTTTTCCGCGGTGTTGCAGCGGCGGCCAAGAAGATGGATCGCGTTACAGCGGACCACATGGGCATGCTCGCGACGGTGATCAATGCGCTGGCCTTGCAGGATGCGTTGGAACGCCAGGGCGTCCCCACACGCGTGATGACGGCGATTGAGATGCACCAGATCGCTGAGCCGTACATTCGCCGCCGCGCCATTCGTCACCTGGAAAAGGGTCGCATCGTAATCTTCGCCGCCGGAACGTCGAATCCGTATTTTTCTACGGACACTGCCGCCGTTCTCCGAGCCCTGGAAATCAAGGCGGAGGTAATCGCGAAGGCTACGCGCGTGGATGGTGTGTATGACAAGGATCCGCTGAAACACACGGACGCTGTGATGTATCGCAGCATCAGTTATACCGAGGTGCTTTCGCGGTCGCTTGCCGTGATGGACGCATCCGCAGTCGCAATGTGCCGCGACAACAACCTGCCCATTCTCGTTTTCAATCTGAATACGCCGGGCAATATAATGCGAATGTCACGTGGCGAGTCGCTTGGAACCGTAATTACACGTGAAGCATGAGTGAGTCCTGACATGAAAGAACAACCTGCGCCAACAACACAACACAAGACAGTCAAGGACGTTGAGAGCACTGCGAAGAGCAAGATGGAGAGCGTTCTCGCGGATTTGCAGCATGCCATGGGCAACATCCGCACGGGCCGCGCGTCCGTGAACCTGCTCGAAAGCGTGAGAGTGGATTACTTCGGCACGCCGACGCCGGTGAATCAAGTTGGCACATTGCATGTGCCTGAGCCGTTTATGATCACGATCCAACCGTGGGATTCGTCGCTCATCGGCCCGATTGAGAAGGCAATCCGCAACTCCGAGTTGGGTTTGAATCCGAGCAACGACGGTAAGTTGATTCGTGTGCCGATCCCGCAGCTCACCGAAGAGCGCCGCAAGGAATTCGTGAAGAAGCTGCACCACATCGCTGAAGAGCACCGCGTCAGCTTGCGCAACGTTCGCCGCGACGCCAACGATCAGGTGAAGAAGCTTCTCAAGGACAAGGCGATTAGCGAAGACGAAGACCGCCGCGCCCACGACGAGATCCAGAAGCTGGTGGATAGCTATATCGCCAAGCTGGACGCTGCCGCCAAGGCCAAAGAGAAGGACATCCTCGAAGTCAAGTAGTCACCTTAGAACCGGAGCGAAACTTCAATTTGCAGAGTTCGTGGGCCACCGGGCTGGAACGCAGGACTCAGTCCGCTGTTCGGTCGGCCCGCTCCAAGCATCAATCCTGCCAGCGCCGTCGACTCGCCGAATAGCGGATTGGACATATGCCGGGCCGGATCCGCGAAGCTCGCGCGATTGGTTGCGTTGTACGCCTCGACGCGGAATCGCAATTGAGCGCGTTCGGTCAATACCCACTGCCGCTCGGCCGCCAAATCCAATTGCGCTAGACCCAGCCCTTGAAGAGCGTTCCGTCCCAAGCTTCCCTGCCCCGAACCGGGCACGCGGAACGCCTTGGGATCGAGCCGGCGGCCTCCGGGCGCGTTTGCGTCCATGATCCAGGGATTCTTCACGACGTCCGGGCGAAGGTTGTCGAAGCCCAATCCAAAGGCGTTGTCTCGGGCTACCACGTCGATGGGGAACCCGGTACGCGCTCGGAAGATGCCGCTCGCGAGCCAGCCTTTCGGAAGCCGGTACGACAACGATGCCTGGAAGTTGTGCCGAGCATCGAAGTTCGAGCGCCCGCGATCCTGGCTCGCGCCTAAACCTGGGAACACCATAAATGTTCCGGAATCCCATGAGCCGTTGTCGATAGAATGCGACCACGTGTACGACACCACGCCTTGGATGCCGCGGCGGCTCCGGCTCCGAGCCTGCAATTGAAGCGCATGGTAGCTCGATTCCCCGTGGTTGGTAGCGAGCACCGCCGATTCAGAGGCTTCGCGCCGCAGCAGCCTGCGCCCGGCCGATCCGACGTAAGCCGCGGAAGCCGCCGCGTCTGCCCCGATTGCGCGCTCCAGCGTGACATTCCACTCCATCGAGTACGGTAATCGAAGATCGCGGGCAAACCCGTATTGCATGTCACGCCCTACGACAATAGTTGGGCCGAGCAGATTGCGCCAGCGGTTATAAGGGGCCCCATTGAGCAGGTCTGTGGCGGAACTGAAGCTTAGGTCGTAGAAGAGGCCGACGCCCGTGCGAAGCACCAGATTATCGGCCATCCGATATGCGATGCCCAGCCGTGGAGCCCACTGGTTGTATCGGGTGCGCCAGATGGGTTCGGCAGGCGAACCGCCGATAGCGTCGGTCGCGCCAGGTGGGAGAGGCGAGGGGCTGATGACCGCCAGCAGCGGCGCGGTTCGATAAGACGGCGGAGGCGTCACCTCCCACCGCACTCCGTACGTGACGTTCAGTCTCGGGGTCACGCGCCACGTGTCCTGGGCGAAGAGCGAGAGGGTCTCGATCAAGCTTGCGCCTGCGCCGGCTTGGGCGAACGTATAAACAGGAACGACGCCCGCGAGAACGTCGGCGATGGTCGCGTACTCGGCGACAACACTGCTGATGGGGCGCTCGCGAACGGGCGTCAGGCGCTGGTAGTCGATCCCGAAGCGAAGGTTGTGGCGACCAAACGGAAGGGCTACCGTGTCGACGAAGTTCCATTGCGTCTGGCGGCTGTGGCCGGGATCACCGGATACCAGCGGCGCGAGGCCGTTCACGGCGATGCCGTAGAGCCGCTGCTCGCCTGAGCTGCCGGATGGTGGCGGCAGGAGCGCGGAGAGTGGAAGGGGCGAAGCCGCCCCTGCGCGCCAGTCGGAGTCGACCGACGTTCGCGAGAAACTCACTCGGGCGTCATTGGTGACCCTGCCGTCAAGCGCCGCCGTGACGACCCCGGCTGTAACCGTCTGCGAGGTAAACGAAGTCCTATTCCTCTGCAGGAATCCCGTCTCGCTCGACGAGGGCGTGCGGCTATACCGAGCGAAAAACGAACCCAATCCACCAAGAGCGTGATCGATGCGCCCGCTGCCCGTAGTCACGGTTCCAGGCGATTCCACCTGCGCCGTGTAGCGCGCCAGTCCTCCTCCGATTGCAGGACCAGTCGGCATAGGATAGGCTGCGAGCCACCCGGCCCTTGAACCTGTCGAAGGGACGACGGTTTCAAACGTGATCGGCTGTTTCAGGTCGAGCCGTTCGAACGAAACAAACCCAAATGTCCGGTCGCGCCGGAGGGGGCCTCCGAGCACCGCTCCTACATCCACTAGACGGTGGGTCCGCTTGCCGAGGCCCGACCGGCGGGCGAACCAGTCGGTGGCCGTCAGCCCGGAATTACGAACCGAACCGAAGAGCTCGGCATGAACCTCGTTTGAGCCTGAGCGCGTGCTGACGGCGATATGCGCCCCCGGGAGCCGTCCGAACTCGGGCGCGAAGGTCGAAGTCTGGACTCGCAGTTCCTGCAATTCGCCCAAAGTCACGAGGTTGTGCAGGCTACCGATGGCAGTCATGGACGGCAGCGCGCCACCCGAGAACTGCCCCGGGAGACCGCTCCCGCTGACACCGTTGTTGGCGCTCACACCGTCCACGGTGAAGTAGTTGGTGTTCGGGCGCTGGCCGTTTGTAGAGAACTGCCCCGCCTCGCCGCCGTTCGCCGGAGTCGCCAGCACGCCCGGCGCAAGCTCAATCAACCCCTGGAGTCCACGGCCGTTCAGCGGAAGGGACTGCGCCGGGTCGCTCCCCATCGTGATGCCGGAGGTGGCGTCGTCGATATTCATCATCGGCGTGGTGGCCTGGACGGTGATGACTTCCTGCATGCTGCCGATGTCGAGGAGAAAGTCGACTCGTCCCGCCTCGGTCGCCTGAAGGGGCATACCGACGCGCGCGATCGTTCGGAAGCCCTCCTTCCGCACTGTCAGCTTGTACATGCCCGCTGACAAAGACGATACGGCGTAGAACCCCTCGGCGTTCGAGCGGACCGATCGCCGGATCCCCGTGTCCATGTTGACCACAGTCACAGCGGCATCGCGGACAACTGCTCCCGACCGGTCCTGGACGACTCCGGCGAGTTGCGCCTTGGGCTGCGCTACGACGATGCAAGCGAATAGGGCGACCAGAAACAGGACTCTCATCATGGCTTAAACCCCAATGACGCGCCTTCGAGATCCGCCAAAGCTCGACGGATTCGTGCGACAACTTCGTCAGCTTCGTCGCGCTGATTTGGTGACGCGAGCGCGAGCGTGAGCAGGGTATCCAAACGTTGAGCCGCTCCCAGCAACGCTCGGGCGTCCACGGTGGTGGCGGGGCGCTGTGCCTCGACACCGCCGGTCAGCGGCTGCAGGATACCGTTCAAACGAGCCACTCCATCGCGAAGCGCGCGGTGATGATCCGCAGTGAGGTTCACGAGGGTATCGTGGGGTTCAGAGAAGCGATCCGCGAGCTGCCGCAGAGCGTGCGCTCGCGCCAGGATGCCCTCACTGGTCTCGAGTGCCGCGTTCGTGAAGGCATCGACGTTTGCAGCGCTGCCCATCAGACGCAGCAACCGCGAGTGTACCGGACCTGACGGCGTTTCCGCCGATGCCTCGGCCGACTGGTTCCCCGGGCCGCGCACGGCCTGGGGCTGCTCGATCCTGAGGGATACGTGAGGCAAGCCGCCAATCGCGTCGCGGATCTCCCGTTCGCGACTCGCGCTGGCCCCGAGCACGGTTACCTCGACGGAAGCGGCGTTGCGGCGGACCTCAATCGGCTCCCCCAAGTCGGCGCCAATCCGGTGGAGCGCTTCGAAGACACGCAACTCATCGGCCTCAGTCGGAGCCGGGCTCGGGTTCGGTTTGGCCAAGGACGGAGGCGCAACGCCAGGGTCCTGGGTCGGCTGATCGGCAATTTCCGAGATCTCAACCCATTCGCTATTGCGGAATTGAAACCGTTCTTCCACGGGGCGTAGATCGGCGGCGCGGATGGTGACGCTTACCTCGCTTAAGCCGCCCTCAGGAGTCTTGGTGGTGATGCGATAGTAGCTACCCTTTCGAGCGGCCGGATTCTGCAGCACCCGGACTTCGTCGTGTTTCTCGGAAAGCCCATTGCGCCACTCGGCGAATGCGCGCGCACGCAAAGGTCGCTCCCAATCGAAGTTGGCTAGCCGAAACATCGCGGCGAGTTCGGGGTCGCCTCCATAGCGTGCTGCTCGTATGAACGACCGCTTGCTTGTCCTTACCTCGATTCGTTCAGCCGGCGCAGCCTCTTGTGCGGAGGCCTTGGCGAGCAACTCGGCGGCACTCACCGTCTGACCTGTGCTGAGGCGAAGAACGATGGCCACCATCGCAATCGCCGCCGCAGCGGCCGCCCACCAGGCTGGCTGAAAGAGCGGCCGCGTACGGCGGAGCTGGCGCCGCTCCGCGTCCAGGTCGTCGAGCAAGGGCCGAAGCTCGGCCCAGGCTCGGGGAGGCGCGGGCAAGCTGCCCCGGACCGCCTCATCGTGCATTCGCAAAGTGGCGCGCGCCTCCGTTAGAAAGGCCCGGCATTCATAGCAGGAGTCCAGGTGCTTGCGGACCTCGTCCGTCCGCTTCGCGTCGAGTTCCCCATCCAGGTAACTCAACAGCACCAATTCCTCGCTATGCACGCCGCTCATTGCACTGCCTTCCTCAATCGCGCTACTCCGCGCCGCATGAATTCATTAACTGTCGAAACACCTACTCCGATCGTGTCGGCAATCTCGCGATACCGAAGTCCGGCCGCTCGGAGCTGCAGCACCTGCCGCTGTTGCGGAGAAAGATCCGCGAGCGCTTCGTTCAAACGTTGTCGCGACTCCTTTTGCAGCATTCTCTTCTCGGCTCCAGGCGCATCGGACACCGGCTCCAGGGCTGGGTTCCAGTCGCTCAACCGCTTGTCCTTGGCTTTCCATTTCAGGGCTTCATTGTGCGCCACACGAAATATCCAGCCTCGGACGCTTCGAATCTCTTCCCCTTGTCGAAGCTGCATGTACAGCTTCAGAAAGACTTCCTGCGCCACATCCTGCGCCTGCGCGGCCGGCAGCCCTAACGAGACCACGTAATAGTACACATCTTCCCGAGCCTCCTCATAAAGCCGGAGCACGATGGAATCCGCTGCATTCTTGGCTGCGTCAGACAGGAGCATCCTCTAAACAACGCGTGAAAAATAGGAGGGGCCTTGCCTGTAATCGAAACCGGCCCCTCCGGGACAAGCCTATCGAACGTTTGCTACCGCGTCGGAACCTTTCACAGGCTCTATTCCGGTGATCAGGTCGACAGGCGCTGGGAGAATGCGGTAGTCCGGCACGTTGGGGTTGTCGATCATGTTGAGATCCACGGCCTGCCACGCGGCGCTTTGCAACCTCATGGCCTCGATTAACGCGGGGAGCTTTGCCTTTTGAGCCGGCGTCAGAACCGCCAGCACTTCCGTGCGATAAGTGTCGCCCTTGAGCGGCAACTGGCGTTGGAGGTTATTGCTTTCCACCATAAGACGGCCGATGGTGGCGGCGTCATTCGACCCTTGTTGAAGCAGAGCGTACATTTGCCGCTGCTTCTCAGAAATCTGCTGGTAGATCGCCTGCTCCTGGTTCGTTCGGTTCTGACGAACCTGCTCGAGTGTCGTCATCTGGGCGTCCGTTAGCACCAGGTACTGCTTCAACTGATCCCATTGCGGTGTTGGCCGCGCGATCAACGCCGATGGGCTGGGATCCTGCGCGAATATAGATGCCGCTGAGAGCATTGCCAAAGCTAGGATGCGTTTCCTCATTTCTCCTCCTTCGTAACGTTCCTTCATAACGTTTCCTTCGCACCGAAGACCTTTGAGCTTGCGCATTTTGCGACACTGGGTACTTGGAAAAACTGTCACATTCGTCCGCTCTCGGTTGTCTCCTGAATATGAGGGCCTGTCTGCTCGCCGCTACTCTGATTAGTTCCGCCGTCGCTGCCGACCTTAAGCCGATATTTCCGGCAAATGCGCCCAAGCCTGTAGGTCCCTACACGCCTGGAATCGCGGCAGATGGATATGTGTATGTTTCCGGACAGGGCGCTTTCGATTCGTCCGGAAAGCTTCCGGTGGGCATCGAGCAGCAGACACGGCAATGTCTGGAGAACGTCAAAGCGATACTGACTGCTGCCGGCGTTTCAACGGAGCATGTCGTCTGGTCGCAGGTGTTCCTTAAGAACATAAAAGACCACGGCGCCATGAACAAAGTTTATGCGTCGTACTTCCCTAAGAACCCGCCCGCGAGGTCGGTAGTTTCAGTGACGGCAATGCCGGGCGGAACCCCCGTTGAGATCGCCGTCGTGGCGGTGCGCGATTTGAAGCAGAAGAAGGCAATTGCGTCGGCATCGCCGCGCGATCCCGCAAGCAATGCCGTTCAAGCGGGTGATCGCGTCTATGTTTCCGGTGTACTCGGCATCGACGCCAGGTCCGTTGTGCCGACGCAGCCCCGTCAACAAATGCAGGCTCTAGTCACGCAGATGCGCTCGGTGCTAAGTAAGGCTGGGCTCGAGTTGCGCAACCTGGCTTATGCGCATGTGTACGTGGATGGAGCGATGCCGATGAAGGTTCTTGGAGATTTGTTGACGGAAGTGCTGCCTTCAGAGACGGCGCTGAGCGTGGTACAGACGACTGCGCTGCCGCACGGCGCTCACGTGGAGATTAGCGGGATCGCGAGCAAAGTAGCCAATCGTCAAGGGGATTGCACAAGTATCGGAGACACGTTGTACTGCGCCGGCGTGGGCGGCACAATTGACCAGGCGTTGAAACGGGTGAAGGACAACATGACGATTTCGCAGATGACCACGTCTCGGATTGTCACTACGAATGTGTTTATCGATGACATAGCCCACTTTGAGGCGATGAACAAGATTTATGCTGGTTCCTTCGGGAGTTGGCTGCCGACGCGTGTTACTGTTCAGCCTACACCCAAGGCAGAAGAGTTAAATCTGGCATCGGGAACGGACACACCTGCCGCCAACCCGAAAAGCCCGCGAGCGCAGGTGACGGTCATCGCGGTGAAATAGGGCCACACTCCGCAATAGAGGCTAGAGCTTCCACCCGCCGTCCACCTTTGCCAAGGCGCGATCAAACGTGCCGAATGGAAGATGTCCGGATTTGCGTGCGAGCTCGATCATCAAGCAATCCGAGAAGCCCAGAGCAGGTTTCGACCGCAAGAGCATGGCGGCACGAGAAACGGCGTCCGCATCTTGAAGGACCAAATCATGGTGTTCCAGGAGCATCTCAACCGCCAGGGAGATCTGCCTTCAATCGAATTGATAAACAGTGGATAAAACCGAAGCAGCTTCAGCCAGTGCTAAAGTGGGCACCCATGCTCCACGCCCAATGAATGCCTCTGCCGCCGAGACCTGAGCGGTATGGTCACGGACGATCAGGCGAAGCACAACGTTGGTATCAATCGCGCGCATGTCGGCTCCGGATGCGAGTCCGAATGCCTTCCTTCAGTTCATCAAGGGACTTGCTCGCCGACGCCTTTCTTTTGAACAACGCTCGATGGATATCTTCGGAGGAGTAACGCCCTGCGCGGCGCACAACGATCTGATCACCCTGTTCGCACCACTCAAGCAATGAGCCAGGGCCGATCCCCAGCTTGCGCCGTACATCCGCTGGAACGGAGATCTGTCCTTGTGCAGTCACTTTAGATGTTGTCACCGCCATAGGGTCATAATTACCAGGGTAATGCGTCAAATTCAGTCAGAACAGAACGAGCCGGTTTCCCTCCTGGAGAGGAAAGCCGGCTCGCGCCTTACAACGTTCGTAACCAGATCAGAATGTATACTTCACGCCGAAACGGCCTGTGAATCCGTTGTTGAACAGGTCCGACAAACCATACCGCGGATCGTACGCGCCACGGCCGGAGAGCTGGTCCTGCGTGTTGTTCAAGAGCGCACGATAGTCGTAGCCGTTGAACAGATTGGTCGAGTTGAGGTTGATCGCCGACTGCTCTTCATCCACACCCGCGCCGCGGTTCAATGCTACGAACCGGCTGCGCGCCGTCTTCTGATTGAACAGATTGAGGGCGTTGAACTCAAAGCGGAGCCGCTGATTTTCGCCGAGCTTGAACTCATGACCCACCAGCAGATCCGTCTGCGTCAGCCAAGGCGTACGGCCCATGTCGCCGCGGCCGTTGACGAACACGCCGATGCTGTTCGACGTAATCACGTTGGTCGTCAGCGGCGTGCCGCTGCCACCATAGAAGAACAGGCCGACATCACTCGCGTTCAAATTGTTCCAGTTGAACTGCTTGGATCCGTACAACTTGAACACGTGCGGACGATCGGTTGCCAGGCGGCCTTCCACGTTGACATTGCCGCGTGAATCGAACATGTACTCGGCAAGATCCCAGCCGCGCGTCGCGTTGCTGCCCGGGCGAGCGATGCTGCCGCCCTGCTGTTGCGCGGTGGAAGACGTAACGCCCGTGGTTGGTGTGTTGATTTCATCCGAGTTGGCCAACCCCGCATAGTTTCCGTACAACCGGCTAAGCACATAGCTGAAGCTGAAGAACGTGTTCCCCGCGAACCGACGATTGAACGTCACTTCCATGGCATCGTAGACACGCTTCGGCTTGGGCATGGCGAAGTTCGGCGTACAGTTGGGCTCGGGATGATCCTCATTGCAGGTCCCAAGCATAATCGCGCCAAGGCCTTCGCCGGGGTTGACCTGTGCATAATGCTCGTCGCCGTCGATGAGCACGCCCACGTCTTCCATGGTACGGCGCAGCGCGTTATGCACGTAGTTCACGCGCAATACAGAACGCTCGCCGAGTTGGATTTCGGTGCCGGCATTAGTCAGATCCGAGCTCATCGGCTTGATGTTGGGATCTACGGCTTCGGGACCGAAGCTGGTGGTGCGAAGGTTGCGGAAGCCGCCCGGTTCGTCATTCCAGAGATTGCGACCGGCGAAGCCGCTCGGCGAGAGGCTGGCGAGATCAAGCGTGTCCAGCGGGCGATACAGCCGACGCCAATAATCGCCGCCAAAAGTGCCGCGAGACAGCTCATACTTCACCCAATCGAAATAACGACCCCAGCTTCCATACACCTTCACGCGGCCGTCGCCAAAGACATCGAAGCTGGCGCCAAGACGCGGAGCGATCTTGTCCTGGAAGCCGAACTTGAAGGCGAAGTCCTTCAGGTCACGACGGAAGCTCGGGACCACTTCGTTTTCAGTGCGCAGGCCGAGTGTCAGGGTCAAACGAGGGAGGATACGCCACTGGTCCTGGATATACAGATTGTTCATGGTGCCGCCGGTGGAGCCTTCCACACCGATGTCGTTGACCGTGTAGTAGCCGTACGTCCCACGGCCCGCGCCGATGTTCGGGCTGTTGTAGCTCTGATCCCAGTTGATGGAGATATAGCCGTTGCCGGGGTACAACTCGCGAACTTTGTTCACAGTCTTGGAAAGACCCCACCCGCCTTTGATGTTGTGTTGTCCAAAGAACGTCAGGAATTTGCTGGCGTCAACCTGGACGTAGGTTCGGGCAGTCAAGTCGTAGTAGGTATTCTGCACGCGCGGCGTGGTCGTGAATAACGCCGGCTGGCGGAGAGCCTCCGGGATGTCGAAGGGCAGATTTTCCGCCGAATTTGTGTATTGGATGCTGCTTACATCCGGGACGCCAGTGGACTTGTAGTCGTCCCAGAAGCGTCCGGCACGGATTGTCAGCAGTGAAGTGGGAGTAGGAGTGAAGTCGATCTGGCCGGTGTAGCTCGACTGGGGTTGGAAGAAGCCCTGCACTTTGTTCGGCGCGGCGGATTCGAGAGTATTCGTGCTCTGATTCCCGTAGTAGTCGAACGCGGGCAAGCGACCGAGAGACTTGGTTGGCGTCCAAAGCCAGGTAAACGTGGTGCGCAGCTTCTGTGTCGGATCCCAGTTCACCTTGTTAAACATCTGGTGCTCGGTCCGCTTCTGCTTCAGGGTGTCGGTTCCATCGGAGAAGATGTAGGTGTTCTCGCGGCGAACGAAGCGCGGCGAGAAGGCGCTAAAGAAGAACAGCTTCTCTTTGACGATCGGACCACCGAGCGAAAAGCCGACCTCGTGGCGCCGGTTCGGATTCTTATAATCCTGAACGTACGAGACAGTCCTTTCATCACCGGGATCGAGGAGAAGCCGCTTGACCGGTCCTGCCGACAAGGTGCTGCCGTCATGGTAGTAATGCACGTCGCCGTGGAACTGGTTGCCGCCGGATTTTGTAATCGCGCTGATGACGCCTCCGAGAGCGCCGCCATACTCCGCATCGATTCCACCGGTCTTCACCTGGACTTCCTGCAGGATTTCTGTAAACGCATCCTGTCGGGAGCGACCATTGATGAGGCTGTTTGTCGAGACGCCGTCAATGATGAACTGATTTTCGGCGCCGCTCGCGCCATTCACTTGAAATCCGCCTTCGATGTCGCCGGAGTTGACCGACGGCGCTAATACAGCGAGTTGCTGGAAGCTGCGCGCCTTGGGCAGCAAAGCGATTTCCGAGGCCGTAATGTCATGGGCAATGGTGGTGCGCGTCACGTCGATCAGCGGAGCGGCTTCGGTAACCTGCACTGTCTGCTCGGTACCAGACACTGTTAGCGGCGCGTTCACCTTCAGGATTCTGCCAGCGAGCAGTTCAACCTGCGCGACCTGGTACGGCGTGAATCCCGTCACTTCAAACTTCACGGAGTAGAATCCTGGTTCGAGTTGACGAAGGACGTACGTACCATCCGCGCCGGTCCTGGTGGTGACGACGCGCTGGGTGGTGGTGTTGGTGGCCGTGACGGCGACGTCCGGTAGGACGGCTCCGCTCGGGTCAGTGGCTGTTCCGTTCAACTCGCCGAAGCGCTCCTGCGCGTCGACCGGAACGGACAGAAGCATGAGGCATGCGCACAGGATCGCCGTGGCAAGGCCTCTGAAGCTTGAATGAAAATGCATCGAGACTCCCCTTTGAGCGAGATTCGGCTAAAGGAGGCATCGCCTGCGTACAGAATGTGGACGAACTACAACGTGGGTCCCCAACTGGACAGGTCTGCCGACTTGAATAGCCGTAGACCACCAGCGCGCCGTGGGGGCGCGGTGACCCTTCCCCAATGTTGCCCCATTATTCGCACAAAATCGAGAGAAGTCAATATCTTACGTGAGTACACGACCAGCAGGTGGGTGTTTGTACCCGCTGTAACTACTTCGATATAAACGGGCTTGTGGTGCTCTCAAGTACTTAGGCCACGTAGGGTCTAGTGCTCTGCGGTGTAAGGCTTTTCTGTTGACCGCCTACATGAAAATTTGTAAGCTTCTCCTGTAGGCCACCGAATGGAAGCCGGCTCCACCGATCGCGCAGAGGTCCTTCAAGGGACACTCACATTGCTTGTCCTGAGAACGCTCGAGGCGCTCGGGCCGCTGCACGGCTACGGAATCGCTCGGCGAATCGAGCAGATTAGCCAGGAGCTGTTGCACCTCAATCAGGGCACGCTGTATCCTGCGTTGCTGCGCATGGAGCAGGAAGGCTGGATTTGCTCGGAATGGGGGACCTCCGAGAAGAACCGCAAGGCTCGCTTCTATGCGATTACCAATGCAGGGCGGCATCGACTGGCGAAAGAAGCCGCGGATTGGAAGCGCATGTCGACTACGATCGAGCGCTTTCTTGTGTTCGATCCGGCGCGCCGCGTCGAGGAGGGCGGATGATTTGGGTAAGGGCTTTCCTCGCGCGCTGGCGAGGAGCTTTCCGCCGGCCGCGCGATGAAGAGCAACTCGCTGATGAGGTGCGGTTCCATTTGGAGGAGCGTGCAGACGAGTACGTAGCTGCCGGCATGACACGCGAGGAGGCTCAGTATACCGCGCTGCGAAGCTTTGGGGGGGTCGAAGCGATGAAGGAAACGTACCGCGAGCGGCAAGGCCTTCCGTGGGTCGAAAACGCTGTCCAGGATGTTCGTTATGCGCTGCGCGCCCTGGCGCACAGTCCAGCCTTCGCGATCCCGATGCTCGCTACCCTGGCGCTTGCGATCTGTGCGGGAACGGTGATGTTCGGAGTTCTGCAGGCGGTGGTGTTGCGGCAACTCCCGTTTCCGGCGCCGGAACAACTCACGATCGTGTCCTTGGGGGAAGGCAGATCAGCGTACTGGAACGTGGAGTCCTGGCGTGCGCATAGCCGCAGCTTTTCCGATCTCGCCGTGCTTGACACCACATCGGTGACATTGACGGGTATCGGAGATGCAGATCGCATTGGGGTGGCGCGTGTGTCGCCGAATTTTGTGCCGATGCTCGGAGTGCAGGCCGCGCACGGACGCGCCTTCACAAGCGAAGAGGCTGAGCAGCGGCGCCGCGTCGCGCTGATCACACACGCATTCTGGCAGAGCCGCTTCGGAGGTTCGCTCGACGCAATCGGCGCGTCATTGGAGTTGGACGGCCGGCGCTCGGAGGTCATTGGCATTCTGCCAGCCGGCTTCCGATTCGCCGACGTCGCGGCTGAGGTATGGGAACCCCACACAGCCTTTGCGGACTGGGACGTTCGGCGAGTTGCACGCGGGACAGGATCGTGGTTTGTGCTTGGCAGGCTTCGAGCGAACGTGACTCTGGAGCAGGCGAACGGCGAGATGAACTCATTGGCCCGCCGCCTGGATGAGGAGATGCCGGCAGCCGACCGCGATCGCGAGATCCGTGTGGTCCCGTTGAGCGAACACTTTGTTGGAGCAAGATCCCGGCTTGCGGTGTGGATGCTGAGCACCGCCGTCGTGTGCGTAGTGCTGATTGCCGTGGCGAACGTGTTGAGCCTATCGCTGGCTCGAAACGTCAGCCGCACCCGCGAGCTCGCCGTTCGATCCGTGCTCGGCGCCAGTCCCTTGCGTCTTCTACGACAACTCGTGGTGGAAAGCGTAGTCATCTCTGCGATCGCTGGCGTGTGTGGCGCATTGGCGGCTTGGACGGTTATCCAACTGTTGCGCGCAAATAGTCTGTCGAGCTTTCCACGAATGACCGAAGTGACGGTGGACGGTCGAGTGTTGGCGTGCGCGACGGCGCTGGCGCTTTTCGCCGGCATCCTCACAGCCGTTGCCCCGTCCATCACGGCATGGCGATCGAATCTGCGCGTATCGATGCAGTCAGGTGGACGGAGCGTTTCCGGAAGCCAGACGATTCGCCGCGCGCTAGTGGTGGCCGAATTCGCGCTTGCCATGGTACTTGTTTTCGGGGCAGGGATCTTGATCCGAAGCTGGCAAATTGCTGAGGACGTCGATCCAGGCTTCCAGCCGCAGCAAGTCTTATCGATTCAATTGCGTGCTCCGGCGACCATGCCATCTTCCCAGCGGGTCGCTTTTTACCAGTCCATACTCGAACGCGCTGAGCGCACAGGCGGCGTCGACAGCGCCGGATTCATCAGCGAGTTGTATATCACCAGCACTTCCGAGCAGTTCATCGAGACGGAGGGCAAGTTGGAGCGGATTGCGTTCCGGCGCGACGAGGCAAGCCCGGGGTTCTTTCGCGCGGTAGGCACTCCGCTCCGCAGCGGGCGAGATTTCGCGGCCGAGGACCGAGCGGGATCTCAGCGAGTCGTTATTGTGAACCAAGCCATGGCAAGCCGGTTATGGCCCGGACAGCAGGCGGTCGGCAAGCGTTTGCGATTCGGTGGCAACGGCGAATGGTTTACGGTGATCGGCGTGGCCGGAAATATGCGGCGTCAAGGCCCCGAACAGGAGCCCATGCCGCAGATCTTCGAAGCTATCGCACAGAACCCTCCGGGCGCGGGATACCTGTTGGCGAAAGCCGCAACGGGAGATCCAACGCAAATCACTCGCGCGATCCGAGCGGCGATTCACGAAGTGGAGCCGCAGGCGCCCTTGTACAACGTCCGAACGCTGGAAAGCAGTTTCTCCTCTTTCCTCGCCGCACGTCGTTTGCAGACTTTCGTCGTGGCTGCATTCTCCGCGGTGGCAATGTTCCTGGCTGCGACCGGGATCTACGGACTGATGCAATACTGCGTGGCGACCCGGACGCGAGAGTTCGGCATCCGCATGGCAGTGGGGGCCGGAAACAACGATATCTTGCGCGTGGTGGTGAGCGAGGGCCTGAGATTGAGCGTGACCGGTCTGGCATTGGGGTTCTTCGGAGCCCTGTGGGTCGGGAGACTGAGCGCGAGCTTGCTGTTTGAAGTGCGTGCGTCCGATCCGATCACGCTTGCCCTTGTGCCGTTGCTGCTCGCGTTCGTCGCCGTGGTTTCTTGCCTGCTGCCGGCATTGCGTGCCACTCGCATCCAGCCGCTCGCCGCGTTGCGGCAGGAATAGAGTTTCGCTGCCGCGCGACACCGAGGCTCGGCGTTCTGCGTCTTGAAGAGGATGCTGAGTCGGCGGATGGGCGCTCTGATCGTGGTAATCCTGGCGGCGGTGTTCGTTGTGTTCTGGCGTCCTGCTCGCAAGGCGGATCTTGACACGCGATCCGTGGTCACCCAGGTGCGACAGCTCAATCAGCTCGCAACGGTTCGATATACCGTGCAGAAGGTGATCGGGCTAAAAGAGCAGAAGCAGCCGGTCGGCTCGGAGTCCATCCTGCTGGTGATGCAAGCGCGCGTCGAGGCCGGCATAGATCTGTCCGGATTGCGCGAACAGGATGTGTTCCGCCGCGGCGACGGCGCGCTGGTGGTTCGCCTGCCGGAGGCGAAGATTCTGAATGTCGCGGTCGATGAGAAAGAGACCAAAGTCTGGGACCGCGTCAAGACCTGGTGGACGCCGTGGGTTCCTTACAGCATCGACCTGGAGCAGCGGGCGCGCATGGAAGGGCTCGAATCGGTGAAGCAGTCCGCGTTGGAGATGGGCATCCTGAAGAATGCCGAACGGAATGCTGAATCGTCCATCCGCGGATTGCTCGGATTGGCGGGGATTCAGAACGTGGTCGTCCTCCCCACCGGAGTGTCTTAGACCAGGGGAGTGGCGCGATACAGCAGGTGCAGGATGTTGCCTTCCGGATCGGTGAAGAAGACGGTGCGATTTCCTTTGCTGGCTTGCGGCTCGCCTAGAAGCTCGACTTTCTTTGCCTGCAAACGCGCATAAGCGGCATCGAAATCGGTCACGGTCAGGGCCATGTGTCGAATCCCTGGCGTCTTCATACCCGCGTTTGGGCGAGCCCCTTCGGCATTGATGATTTCGATCATTGTGCCGTTTTCCGTTTTCACGAAGATGGCGTTGGAGGAGCGATACACCTCGGCGAAGCCCAGCACGTCGACATACCAGGCAGCGAGGGAAGCGGCATCGGCGGCCGCGATGGCGGTGTGTTCAATTCCCTGGATCACTTACCTTCTATTTCACCACCGCGCCGGGAGACACGCTTCAGCGGCTTAGGGAATGCTGTTCGCAGTACGGCGTTGATGTCGTCAATAGAGGAAAGCTGGCTGGCCGGAGGGATCGCCGGATTCCGCAGGTATGCATACGGGCCACCCATGTTCTCAGGCGGCGCGCTTCGCTCTCCGCCCACGTAGCGTGGGTACAAGGCATCTTCATCAGGGCGCAACCGGGCATCCAGCAACACAACGTGTCTCCAGTTATCTCCGAAGTCGTAGACGTACTCGATCTCATCGCCCGTTCTGACAAGAAGGCGGTTTAAGGGGACACGCCCGGACTCGGGAGGACGGTACGTGTGCCCTCCGCCCGCAAACTCATAGAGATGTTTGTTTTCCCAACCGAAGACTATCTGTAGGATGCGGTGCAGGTCAGCGAGCGGTGTGTCTTCCCAGACCTGGATGGAGCGCCAGATCGGCGGCTCGATTTTTCGAAGTACGGTTTTCAGTTCGTAGACAGCACGACCCGGGGCGTCCATACCCGTCAATTATTGCTCCGCCTTGCGTTACATTGAGCACGTGACCCTCGCTCTGCTTCTTTTTGCGGCCAGCGTGTTCGATTACAATCAGTCGGCTCCCCTTGACGTGAAGGTGGTGAAGGCGGAGATGCGCGAAGGCGGGGTTGAGGTTCGAGACATCACATTTGCGAATACGTCGGGCGGTCGTACGGCGGCGTATCTGGTGCTTCCTGGGAAAGGTGACGCTCCGCGGCCGGCAGCGCTGATGGTGCACTGGTACGCGCCGGAGGAGCAGGAGTCAAATCGGACGCAGTATCTGGGACAGGCTGTGGAATTGGCAAGGCTGGGCGTGGTGAGCCTGCTCCCGGAAACGATGTGGTCTGAGCCGAAATGGTTTCCCACGCGCAATCGGGCTAATGATTACGATGCTTCCGTGCGCAGCGTGAAGGAACTAAGACGTGCGCTGGACCTGCTGATATCACAGCCGGGGGTGGATCAACAGAGGGTTGCATTCGTGGGGCATGATTTCGGGGCGATGTACGGAGCTGTGTTGATGACGTGTGACAAGCGGCCGACGCTGTATGCGCTGCAAGCCTTCACCGACACAATGAGCCACTGGTATCTGTACGGTCCGAAGCTGCCCGCGCCGGAACGCGACGCATTTGTGGCGAAGCTGAAGCCAATGGATGCGGTGGAGCATCTGGGTAAAGCTGCGCCTGCTCCCGTGCTGTTGCAGTTCGGGACGGTGGATCATCATGTGCCGAAGGAGCGGGCGGAGGCGATTATCAAGGCCACCAGCGAGCCCAAGAAGGTCATCTGGTATGAGACTGAGCACGGTCTGAACCCGCAGGCGGTCGCGGATCGTATGACGTGGCTCAAGGAGCAGTGGAAGCTAGGTAGGTGACACGCTTGAAATCGATTCACCCAGCGGCGCTGCTTGTCTGACTCCGCGCCGCTGAGGTTGCCAGCTCATCGCACCGGTTGTTGTCCTCGTGGTCGGCGTGCCCCTTCGTCCACGACCAAACGGTGTTGTGCCGGGCGTTCTGACGGTCGAGCTCTTCCCAAAGGTCCTGGTTCAGCACCGGCTTCTTGTCCGCCGTCCGCCAACCATTCCGCTTCCAGTTGGCGACCCATTTCGTGATTCCGTTTTTCACGTACTGCGAATCGGTAACGATCTCCACGTCGCAAGCCTCACGAAGGGCGGTGAGCCCCTTTACCGCCGCGGTCAATTCCATACGGTTATTCGTGGTCTGACGCTCAGAGCCGAATAGCTCCTTCTTCTTGTCGCCGTAGCGCAGGATGCAGGCCCAGCCGCCCGGTCCCGGGTTGCCGATACAAGCGCCGTCCGTGATCAATTGGACTTTCTTCAAGCGCCTACAGCCTCCAGCTCATGGCTGAAGAACGCATCCACACAATTGAGCACGTCCTGAGTTTCCTTTTGGTGATAGATCTCGGTGCGCAGCTTTGACCCGTTGCGCACGCCATGCGTGAAGTACGTGGCGAACTGCTTCATCTTGCCGAGGGCATCCGGCTCACCATGCTCCACCAGCAGCGAGTAATAGTGCCGCATCAAGTCGTAGCGCTCGCGATCGGTCGGGATGCGATATGTGCCGGTCGCAAGGAACTCCTGGATCTGTGCAAAGATCCACGGGTTCGACGAAGCGGCTCTGCCGATCATCACGGCATCGCAGTTGGTCTGTTCCACCATGCGAAGGGCATCTTCGGGCGTCAACACGTCGCCATTGCCGATCACCGGAATCTTCACCGCGGCCTT
>DASQDN010000350.1:0-2803 GCA_035634155.1 Bryobacteraceae bacterium
GGCAGCGGTGCGGTCCCGGTTGATGAATATTGCAATGCGTCTCGGCACCAGCCCAGAGCGACTGACATCCGCATTGGTATACCAGATTGCAGAAGTTGATGAAGAAGACAGCCGTGAAAATTGCTGACCCTGCCAGGATGAGCGCCCGGGTGCGGCGGCTAGTCACGGACGGCCACGGGACCGGCCTGCTCACGCACGCGGCCGTAGATGCGCACGACGTTCTGCATCAGCTTTAGGCCGCAGCTCTCGTCGAGGCTGAGCAGCGATTCGGGGTGGAACTGGACGGCCTCGATCGGCAGCTCGCGATGGCGGACTCCCATGATCACGCCATCTTCGGACCTTGCCGTGACTTCGAGACACTCAGGCAGACGTTCCGGGAGAGCGAATAGCGAGTGGTAGCGGCCGACCTGAAACTTGTCGGGCAGGCCTTCGAAGACGCCCTGAGACTGATGGCTTATAAGGGACGGCTTGCCGTGCATCGGGTAACCGAGGACGCCGAGTTCTCCGCCGAATGCTTCAACGACGCCCTGTAATCCCAGGCAGACGCCGAAAACCGGAACTCCACGATCAGCGGCGTAATGCACCAGGTCCGGAACGCCAAAGTCCTTAGGGCGGCCAGGGCCGGGCGAGATCAGGATCACGTCCGGAGCGAGCTCGTCGACCAGCGACATCGGGACGCCGGAACGATAAGTAGTGACGGAAGCACCAGTCTGGCGGGCGTAGTTGGCCAGGGTGTGGATAAAGCAATCGTCGTTGTCGATCAGGAGCATGCGAACGGGCTTCCGTTCGGTGTGGGTGATCGCTGCTGGAGCGGCCGCCTGCTTCCTTTCGTTTTGGGCGAACGATTTGACCACCCGGAAGAAGCCCGTCGCCTTCAGACGAGTTTCCTGCTCCTCCATGGGGGGAACGGAGTCGTAGAGAAGAGTGGCCCCCACGGGGTACTCGGCGCGGCCCTCGCGGAGGTGTATGGTGCGGATCAGAATTCCGGTGTTGATGTCACCGTTCAGCGACAGCATGCCGATGGCTCCGCCGTACCAGCCACGGGCGTTCTTCTCGGTGTTTTCGATGGTCTGAGCAGCGGCTTTCTTCGGTGCTCCTATGACAGTAACGGCCCACATGTGAGCGAGGAACGCGTCGAGTGAATCGAACTCAGGCTCCAGCGTGCCTTCGACGTGATCCACGGTGTGGAATACGCCGGCGTAGGATTCGATAAGCCTGCGGCCGATGACCTGGACCGATCCGGGTACGCAGACGCGGGACTTGTCATTGCGATCGACGTCGGTACACATGGTGAGTTCCGACTCTTCTTTGGCGGACATCAGGAGCTCACGGATGTTGGCGGCATCCTTCAGCGGATCACCGGTTCGGGCGGCGGTGCCCGAGATTGGACAGGTTTCGACTCGGGAGCCCTCTATGCGTACGAACATTTCGGGCGAGGCTCCGATGAGCTGCTCGTCACCGAGTTGAAGCAGAAATTCGTAAGGGCTGGGGCTGGCGGTTTGAATGCGCTCGAACAACTCGGAGACGCTGCCGGTAAAAGGGGCCGCAAAGGTACGCCGCAGCACGACTTCGTAGTAGTCGCCGCGAGCCATACCCTCTCGAATCGCCTCGACCTTGGCGCCGTACTCTTCGGCGGTGTGGTCGGAGGTGACGCCTTCGGGCAGGAATGAGTCGGAGGTACCGAATGGTGCGGCTGGCTCACTGGAAGGAGGAGCAACAGCCGGATTTGTTCGAGGCAAGCCCGCGGTGCTTAGATCATCGAAGGTGAAGTCGTATTCGTAGCGCTCGATGATCTCCTTCTTGCGATCCATGTAGTAGATGTCGTCGCACAGGAACAGGTGGAGGTCCTTGCGCTGGCCGCGGGGCAACTTGAGCTCAATTGGATCGAACTGAAACAACAAATCGAAGCCAAATGCACCGACGAAGCTGAGCTTGGAATCGCGCTCGGTTTTGAACTCGTCCACGAGTGCGCGCAACACAGAGAAGACCGAGGGCTGCTTGCTGCGCTGCTCTTCGGAAAAAAGCGCCGGAAGAGGCTTGAGGCGGCCGCGCAGGGATCCGTTTTCGAGTTCGAGGTATTCCCAGTGTGGATGCTCACGGAGCAACCGGTGGAAGATCTGGTTGATGATGGCGCCCCGTTCGTTGAGGGGGCGGAACTCGATGTGGCGTCCGAAGCTGACGATCTCAAGCGGCGGCGCAATGGATGCGATGTCCCAGCGTGAATACCGCCCCGGATACTCGTAACCGGAGGAGAGGTAGATTCCTCTTTGCCGGTCGAGGTCGTGCAGCAGTCCACGCAAACCCTTCTTGAAGGGAACTTTCGAGGCGCTTCGAGTGACTGCTACACCGCTTCGGGTTGCGTACTTCAATTGGGCCATGGCGGTGTGTTTCCAGATACCTGGGGATTAGTTCTTACGATAACATCACGTACAGCAGCACGTCAGGGTGGTTCCTAGCGATTTACGGCCGTAACAGATCAGGACCGTTTTGCAAAATGGTCGTGGCCACCCACGCGCAGCCGCTTGCCACCCAGGTATATGGCCCCTGGCTCACCGTGGCGAACCGAGCCGATTCTGATGCATCCTTTCGGCGCCGTGCGATGGGAGGTGGTGAAGAGCAGTTCGTAATCCTCGCCGCCATCGAGCGCCTGCTTCTGAGTGGCACCGGGAAACACAGGCACTGTCTCGAGCTCTGCACAAACGCCTGAAGCAAGGCACAGACGATGCAGATCGATGGAGAGCCCATCACTCAGGTCCATGCAGGCGGTGGCTCGGCCACGCAGCTTACGGCCGATGTCGAGACG
>DASQDN010000351.1:0-14397 GCA_035634155.1 Bryobacteraceae bacterium
GAAGGCTCGGGTGATTGCCACGGATACGATCCCGTCGCGATTGGCGTTGTCCAGGCGATTCGGAGCGGAGGCGGCGCTCAATCCCAGAGTGGATGATCTGCTTGAAACGGTGAAGAGCTGTACGGATGGACGCGGTGCGGATCTAGTGATTGTTGCTGTTTCGGCGGAGGGATTGGTCGAGCAGGCGGTTCGTTGCTCCCGTCCTGGGGCCAAGATTCTCTTGTTCTCGCAAACGTCGAACAAAGAACGCGTCGAGGTTTCCGGCGCGGACATCTGTGTAGGTGAGCGCGTGATCTTCGGATCGTACAGCGCTTCGGTGGACCTGCAGAAGGAGTCAGCGCAGTTGGTGTTCAGCGGAGAACTGCCCTTGGAGGATCTGATTTCGCATCGGCTACCCTTGGACCAAATCGTCCGGGGGTTCGATCTAGCGCGGCGGCCGGATGAGGGATCATTAAAGATTATCGTTCAGCCACAGAGGTGGAGTTCGTGAAGACTGAGATGATGGCTGCCGTCCTGTACGGTAGGGAGCACCTGGAAGTAGAACCGGTTGCCGTGCCGAAGATCGAGCGCGGGGATGTACTGGTTCGTGTTCGGGCGGCGCTCACCTGCGGGACCGACGTCAAAGTGTTCCGCCGCGGCTACCACGCCCGAATGATTGTGCCGCCGGCGCTTTTCGGCCACGAACTCGCCGGGGACATCGTTGCTGTCGGGGAAGATGTAAAAGGCTTCCGTGTGGGTCAGCGTGTGGTGGCGGCCAATTCGGCGCCCTGCCTGGATTGCTACTACTGCAAACGCGGGCTTGAGAATTTGTGCGAAGACCTGCTCTTCAACAACGGCGCGTATGCCGAATACATCCGTATTCCCGCTCGCATCGTGAAGCGCAACATGTACGAGATTCCGGCGCATGTCAGTTACCAGGACGCCGCGCTGATTGAGCCTTTGGCGTGTGTGATTCGCGGTTTGGAAGAGACGCATGTGAAGCCGGGCGATCACGTTGCCGTGATTGGCCTGGGTCCGATCGGGCTGATGTTCGTGCGGCTGGCTAAGATCTACGGTGCTCGAGTGATTGCGCTGGGTCGACGATTGACGCAGCTTGAACGCGCGGCTCGGATGGGCGCGGAAGAGATGCTGAATACCAGCACGGAGAAGGACGTTGTGCAGTCGGTGAAGGATCTGACAAAGGGTCGCGGCGTCGACATCGCGATTGAAGCCGTGGGCAAGCCCTCGACGTGGCAGATGGCCGTCAGCATGCTGCGCCGCGGCGGCACCGTGAACTTCTTCGGCGGATGCCCGAACGATAGTCATGTCGCGCTCGACACATCGTTGCTGCATTATTCCGAGATCACCTGCAAGGCGAGCTTCCACCATACGCCGATGCTCATCCGCAAAGGCCTGGAGGCGGTGAGCCGCGGGGACATCACGGCTCGCGATTTCGTTAACCGGGAAGAGCCCTTAACGAACCTGCTGGAAGTGATGCGGCACCTGATGAGCCACAACGGTCACATGAAGACCGCGATTATCCCCTAGCCCCGGTGGTGGCCTTCTTACTTCCCGAGCAGTTCGTCCGTTCCCCCGAAGCTCTGGGCCGCACTTGGAGCGAGGCTGACTCGCTGGCGTATACGCGCTGGCTGGCCACCTCGCATTACGAGAACTTTCACGTCGTCAGCTTCCTGCTTCCCAAGGACCTGCACCAGGATTTCTACAACGTGTACTCGTTCTGTCGATGGGCGGACGATCTCGGGGATGAGATCGGCGACACAGCCGAGAGTCTTCGGCTGCTTGCGTGGTGGCGGGAAGAGCTTGCGCGCATGTATGCAGGCAAGGCCTCGCATCCCGTGTTTGTTGCGTTGCAAGGCACTGCCGAGCGGCGTGATTTGCCGATAACGCCGTTCGCGGATCTGATTCACGCATTCGTGCAGGACCAGACCACGACTCGGTACGAGACTTGGGACGAAGTGTTGGGGTATTGCCGGTATTCGGCGAATCCCGTGGGGCGTTTGCTGCTGTACTTGTGCGGTTATCGCGATGCGGACCGGCAGCGGCTTTCCGATGCGACGTGTACCGGCCTGCAACTCGCGAACTTCTGGCAAGACGTGTCTGTCGATTTGAAGAAGGATCGCGTGTATATTCCTCGGGAGGCGATGGCGGCGCATGGCTACACCGAGGAGGATCTGTTTGCAGGTTTGGAGGATGCTCGGTTTCAGGCGGTGATGCGGGATGTGGTGGAGCGTGCGCGCGGGTTGTTCGTCGAGGGCTTGCCGCTGGCTCGTACTGTGAATCGACGGTTGTCGGTGGACCTGGAGTTGTTCAGCCGCGGTGGCATGCTTGTGCTCGACAAGATTGAGCGGCAGGACTATCGCGTGTTGCGCCGCCGCCCGGCCGTCGGCAAGGTGGAGCGGGTTCGGCTGCTGGTATCGACGCTGGTGCGCGCGGCGTTCACGAAGGCTGCATGACGGTTGTTGAACGCTCGTACGGGCATTGCCGGCATGTCGCGCGTACTCAGGCGCGGAACTTTTATTACTCGTTTCTTCTATTGTCGAAGCCGCAGCGCGACGCGATGTGCGCGATGTATGCGTTCATGCGGTATTGCGACGACTTGAGCGACGGTCCTGAGGCTGGGACCGAAGAAGCTTTGCAGCGCTGGCGCCATGAGCTTGATGCCGCGTTGCGTGGGGAGTTCGGCGCCAACCCCTGTTGGCCGGCCTTTCACGATGCGGTGCGGCGATACAAGATTCCTCATCGATACTTTCACGAGATGATCGACGGGGTCAGCTCGGACTTGCAGCCGCGGGATATTCAAACTTTTGACGAGCTTTACAGGTATTGCTATCAGGTCGCGTCCGTGGTGGGACTGACGATCACGCACATTTTCGGCTATGAGGCTCCGCAGGCGCTGATTCTGGCTGAGAAATGCGGGATTGCGTTTCAGTTAACCAACATCATTCGCGATGTGAAGGAAGACCAGGAGAAGGGTCGGATCTATTTGCCGAAGGAAGACCGGCACATGTTTCCGGAGTTGAAGGATTTACTGGCGTTTGAGGCGGCCAGGGCGCGCAAATATTATGCTGAATCGCGGCCGCTGCTGGATTTAGTGTATCCGCGGAGCCGCCGATCGTTGTGGGCGCTGATTGAGATTTACCGGACCTTGCTCGACAGAATCGAGGCTTCCGGGTACGACGTGATGTCGCGCCGGATTCGGCTTTCCGGGTTTGAGAAGGCCGGCATCGTTGTGCGCGCGCTGTTCCAGGGATGAGTCGCGCTGAGGGTCAGGCCTTCTTTGCTACGTAGTTGGTTCCCCAGGAGCCGTCTTCGGTTCCGAACGCGAACGCGATCTCACCGCTGTTGATCTTGCCTTGGAAGACCAGCTTCAAGGGGCTGCCTTCGTACTCGATCATGACCCAGAATGTCAGGTTCTCACCTTCAACTTTCGCGTCCTTCACATCGGTGATGCCGGAGGCAAAGCCCTCGATGGTTCCGGTGAGTTGGTCAGATCCTTGGAGTTTAAGGCTCAGCGGGACCGCCTGGTCGTTGAAGGTGAAGGCGCCTTTCCACGTGCCGGCGAGATCGGCAGCGGAGGCGAGGGTTGTGAGCGTCAAGAGAAGGGCCGCGAGAAGGAATCGGCGAGACATGCGGGTGATTGTAGCAGCTATTTCGTTGTTCGGAGTAGTGGGGTAAGGTAGGATCGTGCGGCCTGCCGATACGGGCCCGGAAGTCTGGAAGGTGTTCATTGAATTGCAACGGCAGATGGCCCCCGGGGAGAAGCTTCGGCAGGTGTTTGACTACTCCTGGATGCCGTTCCAGATGACGCAGGGCGCGCTTCGAGCGGAGAATCCCAAAATGTCCGAGCGAGAGGTGTTTCTGCGTGCTGCCTCACGCCGGTTGGATGCCCAGACGATGATTACCGTGTACGGGTGGGATCCCGCAACCGAGCGGCATGTTCCATAGGGCGATTCTAACGATGGTCGGCGCCTTCGACGCCTCGCACATACCCTATGCAATAGGCGGGTCCGTTGCAAGCAGCGTCAGAGGCGTACTGCGCGCGACGAATGATGTCGGTTTCCTGGCGGCTATCAGCAACGCGCAGACCGGAACGTTCGTGAAGGCTCTCGGGAGCGAGTTCTACGCAGACGTGGACCACATCCGCGAGAGCATTGGCAGGGGCAGAGCTTTTAACATCATCCACATGCCCACGGCGTTCAAGATCGATGTGTTCCCTGCCGTTGAGGAGTTTCATCAAGCGCAACTGCAGCGGGCGACGACGACCAGGACTTTCCAGTTTTTCGACCAGGAGATGACGTGCCGCGTCGTGGCGCCGGAAGACGTCGTGCTCGCGAAACTGCGATGGTACAGGATGGGCGGTGAGTCTTCAGAGCGCCAATGGAACGACATCTCCGGTGTAGTCTGCGTTGCCAAGCTCAACCAGGATTACCTCCGAAACTGGGCAGCAAAGCTGGGCGTCAGTGATTTGTTGGAGCGGGCGCTGCAGCAGAAGGACGATTAGCCCCTCCGGTGCTACCCTACGATACGTTATGGACTTCGAGTTCACTGCCGAGCAGAAGCAACTTCGCAAGCAGGTGCGTGAGTTTGCCGAAGCGGAGATTGGTCCGCATGTACTCGAATGGGACGAGGCGCAGATCTTCCCGCTCGAGGTGGTGAAGAAGTGCGGCGAGCTTGGTTTCCTCGGTGTGATCTTCCCGGAGGAACTCGGAGGCGCAGGGCTCAGTTATATCGATTACTCGATCATCATTGAGGAACTCGCGCGCGTTGATCCGTCTGTTGGACTGATTGTCGCCGCGCACAATTCGCTTTGCACAAACCACATCTTCACCGCCGCCAACGACGAGCAGAAGCAAAGATACATCCCGAGACTCGCGACGGGCGAGTGGATCGGATGCTGGTCGCTTACTGAGCCTGAGGCGGGGTCGGATGCAGCAGGGACGCGCAGTACAGCAGTGCGAGGCGGGGATGACTGGGTTCTGAATGGCGGCAAGACGTTTACCACCAATGCTCACTATGCGGACGTCTGCGTCGCAATGTTTGTCACGGATAGATCCGCTTCGCAGCATGGAATTTCCGCGTTCATTATTGAGAAGGACACGCCGGGATTTCGCGTGGGCAAGAAAGAGAACAAGCTGGGCATGCGAGCGAGCGCCACTGGCGAGGTGTTGTTTCAGGACTGCCGCGTTCCGGCAGCGCAGCTTTGCGGCAAGCTGAACGAAGGCTTCGTCGATAGCTTGCGAATTCTGGATGGCGGGCGCATTTCGATCGCCGCGCTGTCGGTGGGAATCGCGCAGGGCGCCTACGACGCGGCGTTGCGATATTCCAAGCAGCGCAAGCAGTTCGGACGGCCGATCTCCGAGTTCCAGGCGATTCAGCACAAGCTTGCCGACATGGCCACCAGCCTGGAGGCCGCCCGTCTGCTGACCTATCGGGCCGGGCACATGAAGGACAACGGCCAGCGCGTGACAAAAGAATCCGCGATGGCCAAGCTGTTTGCGTCCGAGATGGCCGTGCGCGTTTGCGATGAAGCGCTGCAGATCCACGGCGGGTATGGGTTTATTAAGGATTATCCGGTGGAGAAATTCTATCGGGACGTGAAGCTATGCACCATCGGGGAAGGCACGAGCGAGATCCAGCGCCTGGTGATCGCAAGACAGCTCCTGAAATCGAACTAGAAGTAGACGTAACGGGGAGATGAACGTTAGTTGCTAATGTATAATCAACCGTACAGAGGCATGCAATGACCACATCGCCGCAGCAGGTAACTAAGCTGCTCGTGGACTGGAGTAATGGGAGTCAGGAAGCTCTCGAGCAACTGACGCCCTTGGTTTACGGGGAGCTTCGGCGTTTGGCCGGCCGCTATCTTCGTAAGGAAAGACCGGATCACACCCTGCAGAGCACCGCGCTCGTGCATGAGGCGTACCTTCGCCTAATCGATCAGAAAAACGTGCGCTGGCAGAATCGCGCGCACTTCTTCGGGGTTGCGGCCCAGATGATTCGCCGGATCCTGGTGGACCATGCGCGCGGGCGCCAAGCCTCCAAGCGCGGCTCCGGCGCGCCGAAGCTTTCGTTGGATGAAGCCATCGCAGTTCCCGAGCGCAAGGATTTCGACCTGCTTGCGCTGGATGACGCATTGAATAGCCTTGCGAAGATCGATCCGCAACAGGCTCGGATCGTGGAGTTGCGTTTCTTCACCGGACTGACGGTGGAAGAAACGGCGGAAGTGCTTGGTATCTCGCCGGCGACCGTCAAGCGCGACTGGGTCACCGCGAAGGCGTGGTTATACCGTGACATCAGCCGGGCCACAGCCAGCCAGTCCTGACCGCTGGCAACGCGTCAAAGAAGTTCTCAACGCGGCACTCGACCTGGAGCCGAAGCAGCGCGCGGCATACCTGGTTGAGACTTGCGGGGAAGATACCCTTCTGCGCGAAGAAGTCACCGAGCTTCTCGCTTCCTACGACGACGCAGGGGATGAATTTCTAGATAGGCCTACAGGCGAGACGTCTGCACTCGAGGCGTTCGCGCGCTCGGCCGATCCGCTGGTCGGCAAGCAGGTCGGCCCCTACAAGATCGTGGACGAGGTCGGACACGGCGGCATGGGGTCGGTGTACAAGGCGTTCCGCGCCGACGATCCCAAGCAGCAGCCCGTCGCGGTGAAGATCATTCGAAGCGGTATGAGCACGGAATACGTGGTCCGCCGTTTCAAGCACGAGCGACAGGCGCTGGCGGCGCTGGATCATCCAAATGTCGCCAAGCTTCTCGACGGCGGCGTAACCGAAGACGGCCTTCCCTTCTTCGTCATGGAACATATCGATGGCCGTCCCATCGATGCTTATTGCGACGAGAACCGGCTGAGCATCGAAGCGCGGCTACGGATATTTCAGCAGATCTGCTCGGGCGTTCAGGCCGCGCATGATCGGCGGATCATCCATCGCGATATCAAGCCCGGCAATATTCTGGTGGACGAGAGCGGCTGTCCGAAGCTGCTCGATTTCGGAATTGCGAAGATTCTCGATCCCGAGCTTTCGACGCAGACCATGGATCCGACAGCGACGGTGCTGCGGCTGATGACGCCGGAGTATGCCAGTCCCGAGCAGGTTTGCGGCGAGCCGGTGACGGCGGCCAGCGATGTGTATTCGCTCGGTGTGCTGCTCTACGAGTTGCTGACGGGGCACAGGCCTTATCGGGTAAAGCGGCGCTCGGCGCATGAGATCGCGAAGGTGATCTGCGACTCCGAACCGGATCGGCCCAGCACTGCGGTTGGGCGCACGGAGGTAGTGACGCGGGGCATGAATCCGGCGGTCACGTTAACGCCGGACGCAGTTAGTCGCGTGCGCGGCGCGAACGTTGAGGAGTTGCGGCGAATCCTGGCAGGCTCTCTGGACAGTATCATCCTCATGGCTCTGCGGAAGGAGCCGGCGCGGCGATACAAGTGCGCTTCCGATATGCGCGACGACATCGGGCGCTATCTGGAAGGACGCGCCATCTCCGCACGCCATGACACGTGGTTCTATCGGGCTTCCAAGCAGTTGCGCCGCAATCGCAAGCTGGTGCTGGTGGGATCGCTGGCGATGATGCTCGGAACCGGCGCGATGATCGCCTGGGATTACTTCCGATCCGAGACCAAGGATGGCCTGGCTCCGACCGCCACCGCGCCGCTCACGAGTTTTCCCGGGGACGAGACGCAGCCCTCGTTTTCGCCGGACGGCGGGCGCGCGGCGTTCGTTTGGGGCGGCGAGAACAACGACAATTCGGATATCTACGTTCGTGAAATGAACAGCGGCTCGGTTGTGCGGTTGACGACCAATGCCGCGGACGACTTCAGTCCGGTCTGGTCGCCCGAAGGCAAGCGCGTAGCCTTCCTGCGTGTGGCGCCGAAGCTGACCGAAGTGTTCATCGCTCCGTTTCCAAGCGGCGTGCACGGGGCGGTGACATCGGTGTATCCAACGCGCATCGAGGCTGTGGGCAAGCACCTGGACTGGTCGCCTGACGGCAAGTATCTGGCGGCTGCGGATAAGAAGACAGCCGACGAGCCCTTCAGTATCTACCTGATCGAAACGGCTACGGGTCACAAGATTCAGGTGACTGCTCCGCCGACGGGGATGATCGGCGACATGGGGCCGGCGTTCTCGCCCGATGGTAAGTGGATCGCTTTCATTCGGGCGATCAGCGGAGGAGTGGACGATATTTTCATCGCGCCGGCGGATGGGACGGGTGAGGCTCGGCGAGTGACGTCGGACCGGCGCTACATCATCAGCCTGACGTGGGCGCCCGATGGTAAGTCGATTGTGTTCTCGTCCAATCGAACCGGGGCCCACATGCTTTGGCGGGTGGATCCGGCCGGAGGACAGATCGAGCGGATCTCGGCCGTGGCGGAGAACGTCTCGGACCCGGTGTTCTCGCGCGACGGAAAGCTGCTCGCCTTCTCGCAGTTTTACGTCGACACGAACATCTGGCAGGCGGACGCGGCTACGGGTAAGCAGAAGCGGTATATCGTGTCCACGCAGCACGACTCTAGTCCAGCGTTCTCGCCCGACGGCCGGAAGGTCGCGTTCCGGTCCAACCGCTCGGGTCCGAGCGAGATATGGGTAGCCGATCAGCAGAGCCCGTCGCTGGCGACGCAGTTGACGCAGACGGGCGGCACATCAACAGGGGCGCCGCGGTGGTCGCCTGACGGGACGAGGATTGCCTTCGAGTCCAACCCGATCGGCGCCCCGGACATCTACGTGGTGGATACGGGAAGCCGGATCGCCAAGCGCTTGACCGATACGCCGTCCGAAGACGCTTCGCCGAGTTGGTCGCGGGACGGACAGTGGCTTTACTTCGCATCCAATCGCGGCGGATCGTCGCAAATCTGGAAGGTTCCTGCGTCGGGGGGAGCCGCGGTTCGAGTGACAACGGAGGGGGGCTTTGCTCCGATGGAATCCGACGACGGCAAGTTTGTTTACTACGCCAAGGGCCGAACGGTGGCGGGGCTGTGGCGTGTGCCGACGGCGGGCGGAGCCGAGGAAGCGGTGCTACCGCGCCTGAAGCCCGGTTACTGGGGCTACTGGGCCTTGTGCCGCCAATCGTTGTACTTCATCGATAAGGAGTCGCCGCGAAGTCCGGCGTCATTGTTTGCATTTGAGCCGGGGTCGGGTAAGCTGTCGCGCTTGTTTGAGCTGAGCAAGCCGCTTGCGGCGGCGGAGCCTGCGCTGAGCATGTCTCCGGACTGCTCGACTGTGCTGTTCGCCCAGCGCGACCAGAGCGGCAGTGACCTCATGTTGGTCGAACTCGCCGGCAAATGATGTGAGCGGTTTCACCCCCAGTTCGCGCGTATTCGAATGTGGGGGCGCTGCTGATGGAAAAAATCCCAACCAGGGTGAATCCGGCCGCGCCTCTCACACGTAGTACACGGTGGGGGAGTTGATAGCAATGACTGGATCTGAATTCATTCGCGGCGCAGTTTCCTTGTGTGGGCTTCTGCTTTTTTGTGCTCTGGCGATCGCCGGCGCATTCCCGCAGTAGTGTAGCGAGTATTCTGGTCATCCTCTACGATGAGAGGGATGCCGCTGGTCCCTCCCAACATCGACGCTTTGAGTCCGTACGAGGCGGGCCGCCGCGCCGAAGATGTGCAGCGCGAGTACGGCGTCGAGCGCATCATCAAGCTCGCATCCAACGAAAATCCGCTGGGCTCGTCTCCCTTGGCCATGGAGGCGCTGCGGAACGGGATCGAGAACCTTCACATTTACCCCAACAGCGGTCTTGACCTGCGGCGCGTGCTCGCCGAGACGCACGAGACCAAGATTGAGAACGTAGTCGTGGGCAGCGGTTCGGACGCCATCATGGCAAACATCATCCGGACTTTTCTGTGCGACGAGGATGAAGTGCTGACCACGGAGGCGGCTTTCATAGGCTTCCAGATCCTGGCGCGGTCCCGCGGGGTGCGCTATCGCACCGTGCCGTACAAGGAATGGCGCTACGATCTCGCCGCCCTGTCGGACGCCATCAACGACAACACCAAGATCATCTATTTAGCGAATCCGAATAATCCGACGGGCGCCATCTTCACGCGACAAGAGTTTGAAGCGTTTTATCGGCATGTGCCCGAGCGCGTTCTCATCATCCTGGACGAAGCTTACTTCGAGTACGCCAAGGACAACCCTCGCTACCCGGATTCCATGCATTACCGGTATGACAACGTGATAACGCTGCGGACGTTTTCCAAGGCGTACGGGCTGGCTGGAGTGCGCGCGGGGTACGGTTTTGCGCACGAACGGCTGATTCGGAATGTATTGAAAGTGAAGCTTCCGTTTGAGCCTTCGACGCTGGCGCAGACGGCTGCAGTGGCAGCGCTCGGGGACAAGGAGTTCCTGCATCGATCGCTTGAGTTGAATGCACGGACGCTTCGGCGGTTGATGACTGGGCTGCAAGGCATGGGACTGGCGCCGGTTCCTTCGGACGCAAACTTCGTGATGGCGGAACTCGCGAATGAGCGGGAGGCGACGGATCTGGTGGACGCAATGCTGCGTCAGGGCATCGTGATACGGCCGCTCCGCGCATTCGGGCTGCCGCGGTGTGTGCGCATTTCCACCGGAACCGACGATCAGATCGAAGCTTGCCTGTCGGCGATGGAGCACGCTCTGCGCGCCATTCCGCGCTAGTGAAGGCCGTTCGAGGTCGAATGCAGCGTGGCTGACTCGAATTCCACGTGATCCGAGATCAACTGGCTGCCAGTGAGCGATTTACGCGTGATCCCGAGCGTCGTGTGCGCCTTGCGACCAGTGAGCACGTGATACAACTCGTGCGCCAATACGCGGGCCAGAGCGCGGCCGTACAGGTACTCTGACCGGTCCATGTCAGGGCCCCAGAACGCGGGGCGGACATGCCCCCGGACGCGATCGCACTGCACTTCAATGAAGGGAATGATTTTTCCGTCGGCAGAGTGCGCGAACGCGAGCGGACCGCTGGCAGGCGAAGGCGTTCGGCTACGGACGTCGCAGGCGCCGGTCATACGGACGGAGATCAGAGTCTGAAAGTAGGCGGGAGGCTTGGCTTGCTGGGGAACGATAAAGTCATAGACGACAGTATCGGTGTTCAGCATTGCGCGCAGTTCCTGCTTCATCGAGTCCAGAGATGCGGCAGAAATCTGCTGCGGCGCATCGATATATAGAATTAAGGTTACGACATCTAAAGGTGTATTATCCGAAGTACGTGGCGACGCAAGCACTTGGGCGCTCATAACGAGAACAGCTACAGCGGATGCGAGGAAGGTTCGCATCGGGGTGCCAGTTTTGGTGTTTCGGTGTCATGAGAGCAATTACACTACCACTACAAGCAGGCGGGCAGAAGAAGCAGGAAATCTCGCGGATGTATACAATCACTGCTGCGCAAACGTGGTCGAGCGCGGGAGTGGGTGCGTAGGCCCATCTGCTTTCCCAAAAGCAGCGCGTCGTCACACACCCTCTCATTGTTTACGTGAGGAGCCCTCGTACGCGGGATTCAATCCCCGCTTTGACCTTATCCTCTGGCATAAATTTCTTCACCAACTCCGGCAATTCGCACTCAATCGTGACGTCTTTATCGGTGACTAATACCCAGCCCTTTATCGGCGCCGAGAAGAATCCCATTTTGCCGGTGAAGGAATAATGCATGGTGTCGCCGTCCCAGCGCTTCTGCTGGTCGACGATCTGAACGGGCATTCCAGGAGGTCCGGCAAATAACTCTGTCGCGGAATCTTCCACCAGCTTCTTGGCCCCTTGCAGTCCCTTGTTGTGGGTTACAGTTACGCGCATGCGTTTGATGAGACGCCGGACGCAGGGGATTGTGTTACCAGACAGGTCTCCGGGGGCGGCGCCGACCTGCCCCATTGCGCGATAAGATATCAGGCATGAACAATCACACCAGCCGCCGCGAGTTGCTCGGTGGCGCCGCGGCCGCCCTCGTTGCAGCGAATGCCTCGTTTGCCGCTCCTGTCGTCAATGATGACGCGGGATTCAAGTTGGGAGTGGCGAGTTATTCCCTCCGCAAACTTTCGCGCGCCGACGCGATCAAGGCGCTGGATGCGCTGAAGGTCCGCTACATCAACATCAAGGACTTTCACGCGCCGATGAAGTCCACCCCCGATGAGCTGAAGCAGATCCGCGCGGATTTTGAAAGCGCGGGCATCCAGATTCTTGGCGTTGGAAATGTGAGTTTCGCCAGGAATGACGAAGGCGAGATGCGCCGCAATTTCGAGTACGCGAAGGCGCTCGGGGCCCCCGTGATCGTGATGGCGCCGACGCATGAGACGGTCGGCTTTATTGAAAAGCTGGTGAAGGAATACGACATCAAGGCGGCCATCCACAATCACGGGCCGGAAGATAAGCACTTCCCCGCGCCTGCCGACGTATTGAAAGCGGTGAAGGGCATGGATCAGCGGATGGGCTTGTGTATTGATGTCGGACACACGACGCGCACAGGAACCGAGATCGTGTCGTCAATTAAGGAAGCGGGCTCCCGCCTCCACGATATGCATGTTAAGGATTTGGCGAATCTGATGAACAAGGACAGCCAAGTGGCTGTGGGCGATGGCGCCATGCCAATCCCCGCGATTTTCCGTCAATTGCAGAAGATGGGCTTCAAGGGCGGCGTGATGCTGGAGTACGAAATCATGGCCGACAATCCCCTGCCTGGGATGCACAAGAGCTTCTCCTACATGCGCGGTGTGCTTGCGGGGATGAAGGGTTAGCTGCGGGTCCCCTGAACCGAAAACAGCGCGTAAGCCTCCGGGATGCCCGGCGCTTACGCGCTGTTCCTTTTGCGCTCTTTGAAAGCGGCTACTGTTCCTGCGGCTGCTTCGGCTGTTCCTTCTTCAGCTTCTCGCGCTGTTCCTTCAAGATCGCCTTACGGCTCAACTTGATCTTGTTGCCTTCGAGCGCCAGGACTTTGACCATGATCTGGTCGCCTTCCTTTAACTCGTCGCGTACATCTTTCACACGATTTTCAGCGATTTCCGAGATGTGCAGCAGGCCATCGGTGCCGGGGAAGATCTCGACAAATGCACCGAAATCGACTAGCCGGACCACTTTGCCCAGGTACGTTTTGCCGACTTCGGCTACCGCTGCGATATCGCTGACCATCTGCATGGCGCGATCGGCGGAAGCTTGATCGGAGGCGAAAATGTTCACGCGGCCGTCGTCCTCGACGTCGATCTTTACGCCTGTTGCATCGACGATGGATCGAATCATCTTGCCGCCGGGGCCGATGAGTTCGCGGATCTTGTCCACAGGAATGGTGATACTGTGGATGCGAGGCGCGTGCCTGGAAAGATTTCCGCGAGGCGCGTCGATCACCTTCGCCATCTCGTCGAGAATGAAGAGCCGGGCTTTGCGAGCCTGCTCCAACGCTTCACCCATGATGCTCGCGCTGATGTTGGTGACTTTGATGTCCATCTGCAGCGCGGTAATACCTTCGCGCGTTCCGGCCACCTTGAAATCCATGTCGCCGTAGTGATCCTCGGCGCCCGCGATGTCCGTCAGCACGGCATGCGCGTCACCTTCTTTCACCAAACCCATCGCGATGCCCGCGACCGGCGCTTTGATCGGCACACCCGCATCCATCAACGCCAAGGAGGCGCCGCAGACTGACGCCATTGAACTAGACCCGTTCGATTCCAGAATGTCGCTGACTACGCGCAACGTGTACGGGAACTTGGTTTCGTCCGGGATCACGGCTGAAAGAGCACGCTCTGCCAGTGCGCCGTGGCCGATTTCGCGACGGCCCGCGCCACGCATGAAGCCTACCTCGCCGACGCTGAACGGCGGGAAATTGTAGTGCAACATGAAGCGCTTCGACGTTTCCGCGATGTCGAGCATTTCGATGCGTTGTTCATCGTCCTTGGTGCCGAGGGTAGCCGTCACCATTGCCTGCGTCTCACCGCGGGTGAACAGGCTGGAGCCATGCGTCCGCGGCAACATGCCGACTTCCACGGAAATCGCGCGAACCTGGTCGAAAGCGCGGCCGTCCGGACGACGGCGGTTCTTCAGAATTTCTTCGCGGAAGATGCTTTCCTTGAGGCGCTCGAAGTAGCCGATGACCTGTGAACGCTTGGTCTCGTCCTCGGCGTCGGCCACTCGCTTCTTCAGTTCGGCGATGCGGTGATAACTGTCGATCTTCTTGTACTTCCCTGTGTTCATCGCGTCGGTGAGGTCCGCGCGAACGGCAGCCGAGATCTTGTCGTATAGCTCCTGCTCCACTGGGGCGGGAGTATAGGTCCGCTTCTGCTTGCCGGCTTTGCCTTGCAATTCGCGAATGCCGGCAATGATTTTACGGCAGCAGTTGTGACCGAAATCGATGGCTTCCACCACTTTTTCTTCGGTGACGCCGTCGCCGCCGGCTTCTACCATCACGATGCCGCTGTCCGTGCCGGCCACCATG
>DASQDN010000352.1:0-6253 GCA_035634155.1 Bryobacteraceae bacterium
CTTCGAAATCCTGCGCTATCTAGTGGAGCGCCTCCCGGTGATGATTACCCCGCGGTGGGTGAGCACGCCATGCCAGCCGATCGCCGTCAACAACGTGATCGAGTACCTCTCGGGCTCCCTCGCGAAGCCCGAAACCACGGGAGGCGTCTTCGACATCGGAGGCCCCGACGTTCTCACCTACCGCGAAATCATGCGCATCATGGCCGAAGAACTACACGTACGGCCGCGCTGGATCCTGCCCGTTCCCGTTCTCTCCCCGCGGCTGAGCTCATATTGGATCCATCTCATCACCCCGCTCAGCCACAGCATCGCCAAGCCGCTGGCGGAGGGCCTGAAGAATCCCGTAGTCTGCCGGGAACACCGCGTCCGCGATCTGATTTCGCAACCACTGCTCAGCGTCCGTGAAGCGATTCGGATCGCACTAACGAACCTTTCCGAGAATCTCATCGAAACCACATGGTCCATGGCAGGACCCATACCCGGGGATCCCGACTGGGCCGGCGGGGCTGTCTTCCAGGACGTCCGCCGTCACTCCATCCAAGCCCCCGACTGGGCCGTCTTTCGTGCTGTCTGCCGGGTCGGTGGAGGACGCGGCTGGTATTCCGCCGACTGGCTTTGGAAAATCCGGGGCTGGCTCGACCGCCTCGTCGGCGGCCCCGGTCTTCGCCGCGGACGCCGCGACCCGGAGCGAGTCGGCTTCGGCGAAGCTCTCGATTTCTGGCGCGTAACCGGCTACGAACGGGATCGCCGCCTTGCGCTGCGAGCGGAAATGAAACTCCCGGGAGAAGCGGTCCTGGAATTCCGAATCGAGCCGGTCGGCCCGAATCAAACCACTCTGCACCAAGCCGCGCTATTCCAGCCCCGCGGTCTTTCCGGGCTCATCTACTGGTATGCCGTAGCGCCGTTCCATCACATCGTGTTTCGAGGGATGCTTCTCGGCATTGAGAGAGCCGCGCTGAAAATTGCCGACGCCGCACCACGAGTAGCAAAGGCGCCGCCAAAGCAACCAGCCACGCCGTAGAAGGCTCCGGAACAAACCCGCCGCTCGCCTCGGTCGCTGTGAAACTCACCGACAGGTCGTAGAACGCGTTCAACCCAAACAACGGCGGAGTTGAACTCGCCGTCTGGTCCACCTTCAACACCCGAAAACTCCCCACCCCCGACAAGTTCGTAGCCGCAAACTCGGGACTCAACGCTCCACCAGGAACGTGTATCCCCGGTCCCGGCCCGAGAAACACCGCAAATGTCCCCTCGTTGCGAAAGTTCCCTGACCCAGGATTGGGCTGGCTAAACGAGAACCTCGAAAACACCACCTGCGCCGTGGTCGCAAACTGCAACAACAAATTGGCGCCAAACGACTCCTCAATCAGGAAGGTAGACGGAATTGGCCCCAGCACATCGTCGGGAAGCGCGGGAAGCGTAACCTCCAGCCGCGCCGACATGGGCGCCGTCCAATGCACTCCCGCTCCATCGACCAGCGGCGTCGGAGCAGCGCCAAGATCCGCCAACAAAGCCCCGCGTACCGACCCGCCCCTCACGAACGGAACCTCAATCGTAGAAAGCGAAGTGGTCGGCGCGACCAGCAGCCGGCCGCTGTCGATGGTTCCAGCGAAATCAATCCGATAAAGCGTTGAGGCCGAACTTGCAGCCGCGCCTGCACGCAGGGCGCCTCCGAGCAAAGCTCCCCTGAGGAAAAAATGTAATCTACGTAACAAGAAATCTCTCCCATCCGAAAGGTCTCCGATCCCGTTATTCACCCATGCGGAACCGTCCTGCCAGCATCCACCTAAGGCCTCGCCGAAGATAGGTAGCAAAGGGTGGCGATGGGGTATCCTACCTTCTATTCACTTGCAAGATCACGCAAAAACCGCTGATCCGGCCGTCTCGCCAGAAGACGTCTCCACCGCTCTTCACCGCATGCTCCAAAGCCCTGAGTGGGCACAATCGGCGCGCATGTCGGACTTCCTTCGCTTTGTTGTCGAGCAAACACTCCAAGGCAAGAGCGACCAGCTCAAACAGACTGTAATCGGCGTCGCAGTCTTCGGCCGGGAGCCCGACTACGACCCACGTGTCGATCCCGTGGTTCGCGTCGAAGCTCGCCGCCTCCGGGCCAAGCTGCAGGAATACTACGCCGGCTCCGGCGCAGCCGACCCGATCCGAATCGAGCTACCGAAAGGGGCGTATCAGCCGCAATTTGTCCGCACGCCCGATACTCCCGTCCCCGAGGCGCATTCAACACAGCCACAACCCGGCCCCTGGATCCCGACCGCGGTGGTGCTCGCGATCGCCGTCACGGTGGTTGGGGTCATGCTCTTCTTCTTCAAGCGCCATCCGCCGATTCCCGCGTCGCCGCCGCGTCTGTTAACCGACCGCCAGGCATACTCCCGATCGCCGCGGTTCTCTCCCGATGGCAATCGCATTGTCTTCTCGCAGGAGTCGTCGGGCTCGGCCTCCCACATCCTCATCGCGCCCGCTGCCGGAGGCGAGCCCGTCCCGTTCACCTCCGGCGCCGTTCGCGATTACTTCCCGGAATGGTCCCCCGACGGGCGTCGAATCGCGTTCTTCCGCGAGATCGACGCGTTAACCTACTCCATCCTGCTCCGTGATAGCGCCGAACAACCGCTGCTCACCGGCGTCAACGAACCGGGCCCCATCGCCTTCTCGCGCGACGGCCAAACGCTTTATTTCGCCGACCGCCCCGACCCAGCAGCCCCCTCGGCCATCTATTCCGTCTCGCTGCACTCCGGGCAGCGGCAGGCAGTCTCCAACCCTCCTGCAGGCATCCTCGGCGACGCCTATCCGCAAGTGAGCCCGGATGGCTCCACGATCGCGTTCCTCCGCCGCATCGAAGCCGGCGTGCAGGATATCTACACGCAGCCGCTCCACCGCGGGGCCCCGCGCCAGATATCGCGAGAACAAGCCGATTTCCAAGGCATCTGTTGGACTGCCGATGGCCATGGCATCCTCGCCGCCTTTGCACGTGGAGAAAGCGTACCGAGCTTATGGCGCTTCTCCACCGACACTCCTGCCGAGCCTGCGCGCGTAGCCGAAGCCGGCATTGGTCCGCTGTCTCCGGCCGTATCTCCGACAGGCAATCGTCTCGCCTTCGTGGTTCGCATCGCTGACACCAACATCTGGCGCGCGATCCCGCAGCCGGCCGCTGAATCACGCCAACTCACCTCCAGCGCCGCCCTCGACACAAGTCCACAAATCTCGCCTGACGGAAAACAAATGGTATGGCGCTCCGCCTCCACCGGACCCAATGAGATCTGGATCGCCTCCGCCATTGACGGCTCTGGAGCCAGGCGCCTGACGTCCATGCGCGGTCCCGTCACTGGTTCGCCGCGCTGGTCGCCGGATGGCAAGCACATCGTCTTCGAATCGCGCCGAAATGCTCGCGGAAGCCTCTTCACCCTGCACACCGAAAGCGGCGCGTCGCCGCGCGAACTGACCCACGGACAATCGAACGACATCCTCCCAAGCTGGTCGCACAACAATCGTGACGTTTATTTCGCCTCCGACCGCTCCGGACAGTGGCAAGTATGGCGAATGAGCAGCGATGGGCAAGCCCCGCAACAGATCACACAAAACGGTGGCTTCGCGGCGTTCGAATCCTACGACGGCAAGACCGTCTACTATTCCAAACAATCGGGCGGTATCTGGAAGACCTCTCGCAATGGCGGAGCCGAAACCCTCGTCACGTCCGATCTCGCGCCCAACTATTGGGGCCAATTCGCCCTCGCCGAGCGAGCTCTATACTTCGTAACGTTCTCCGCGTCCGAACGAGCCATTCGCCGCCTCGATCTCGCAACCGGAGAAGTCCGCGATGCGCGATCTCTCACCCGCATGCCGGTTCAATGGGACAGTGGCATGAGTGTCAGTCGCGACGAGACGTCCGTCCTCTGGTCTCAACTCGACGCCGGAGCAAGTGACATTTATGTAGTGGACGGAATCCACTGAAGGAACCCGCAATGACACGATTGGAAGGTAAGACCGCGCTAGTCACCGCCGCTGGCGCCGGCATAGGAAAAGCCACAGCGGAGGCTTTCGCCCGAGAAGGCGCACGCGTCTTCGCCACAGACATCGACACTCGCAAACTGAGCGGTCTCCGGTGCGAAACCCGACAACTGGATGTCCGATCCACCAGCGCAGTGCGATCGCTAGCCAGCGAAATCGGCGCCGTCGATATCCTCTTCAACTGCGCTGGCTTCGTTCATCACGGCTCGGTGCTCGAATGCTCCGACGAAGATTGGGACCTCACTTTCGACATCAACGTAAAGTCGATGCATCGCACGATTCGCGCATTCCTGCCCGGCATGCTAGATCGCGGAAATGGATCCATCATTAACATTGCCTCGGGTGCGTCGTCCGTCCGAGGCCTGCCCAATCGATACGCCTACGGAGCATCCAAAGCCGCCGTTATCGGCCTCACTAAGGCTGTAGCCGCCGACGTAATCCGCAATGGCGTGCGCTGCAATGCCATCTGCCCCGGCACAATCGACTCACCCTCCCTGGATTCCCGCATCGAGCAGCAGGCCAGCCGCGAAAACAAACCCGTGGCAGAGGTCCGCCAGGCATTCATCAATCGCCAGCCCATAGCGCGTCTCGGCAAGCCCGAGGAGATCGCCGCCTTCGCGGTGTACCTCGCCTCCGACGAAAGCGCCTTCACCACCGGCGCCATCCACATCGTCGACGGCGGCTTCTCGCTGTGAAGTTACCCAGCCCGGAAAAGCCGCTCCAGCTCCGAAGCATACGGAGCGCCAGCAACGCCCGAAGACCTCACGGGGACATGTGCCTTTATACGCAGCAGCCTACAACCACAAGCAGAGCGCGTGTTCCCCCACTGCACCACGCCCGCAATCTCGGCAGCCTCTCACAACCCTGCATGGGCACGACATGCCTCTCTACGAATACAAATTGCATATTCCAAAACACCATCTCAGACGTACCGTGTCACGAGGGACGCGCCCCGTTCAGAAACGGCAGGTCAACACTGCTTCAAAGATGGATGTCGCCTCCCCACGCCACTTCGTCAGCCCTGCTCGGCCGACACGACAACTAAGGTGTAGCCGTAGCAGGCCCTGGCCGAAGTCCGAAAAGGCGCAGATACTCCGGACGGCGCATCAGCCATTGCGGATAAGAGTCCGCGCTCGTCACCATGAAACCAGCAAGGGGTTGCGATTCTCGCGTCTGGTGGTGCGGAGGCGCGCAATGCTGGCCGCCAATCCTCTGTGAGCCCGCCACGTTCGGCTGACGCCCGGCCGACTGCTGTCTGGAAAGCGCTTGCAAGTAACGCTGATATTCGGGGTATAGCGTGCGCGACAGTGTCACCATCTGGTTGGCTGCGATATATACCGCCGATCGAACATTCGCGGCGCGGTTGTCGTACGCAACGTTAAAGATCATCTCCCAGAGCAGGCGCTCGCGTTCGCCCGCGCGCGTGCTTTCGCTCACGCCACGCTGCGTAACGATCGAGGTGTACGCCTCATCGGTGAGCCTCGTAACATCGACCGCGTCCTTAGCCGCGCTCAACGAAGCCGAGATGCTATTGACAAGGAAGGTCACATCCTGACTGGGCGGAGTGACCGGCTGCGCAGACGCTTGCTGGATGCCCGCGATGGATGGCACACCCGCCCCGAGCACACTCATCAATCGGGTTGCCCAAACTGCTGACTGCGCCTGCGGTAAAAACGCAGTAGCAGCCCACACCATGTTACCGGCGAGGGATATCCACGCGTACGCGACGACCGGATCTCCCGCAGGGGGAGAAATCATGCGCAGGGCGGCTTCCGATTCGATGCGCCATGCATTTAAGAAGGAATTGATAGCAGCCCGGATCTCGACTCGAAGAAGTCGTTCCACATCAGTAGGGACAATGTGGGTGGTTCCTTCGGCGACGTAAACCGTTCTGCCCTGCCTGGACGTCACTCTTGGGTTCATACATACCTCCGAACCGGACGATCTTAGCAAAGTATGCGAAAAGACGGCGTAAGAACGATCAAACTGTCACGTCGGACGGACATTGTTTGCTCTAGAATCGCTAGCGCCTGATAACACGCGGGCGACCCGTAGCTGTCTCTCATGCGAGTAGCATACCTAAATCGCGATGGTGAGTGAACAATCACGAACCCACACGCTCGGGTGTTTCGCGGTGCGTAACCGGACGCTGCTCCCAGGGATGATCGTTGAGTCGCTGCAAAACCAATGCGCTGCGGGAAAGAATGGAGTCCATTCCCCGATACGCCTATCGATC
>DASQDN010000353.1:0-5119 GCA_035634155.1 Bryobacteraceae bacterium
AGACGGGTTTGCAGACGGTCGACGCTGCCTTTGACGAAATCGATAAGACTGCCGCGCTCGCGCAGGGATTCGAGCCGCGAGGCCGCGTCCGTGCTGTCGCCGTCGCCGAACATGCGCTCGAAGAGAACCCGCGGATTCACTTCCATCGGATTCGGCGTGGTGGGGCTGCTCCAAGAAACCGTGTTGGTGTAAGCGCAGCTATAGCCGGAGTCGCATCCACCGGCCAGGCTTGGGGCTTCGACGCCGATTTCGAGCGAGGAGACCTGCGTCTTCTGCCCGAGCGCTCGGGCGGCAATCTGGTCGGCCGAGATGCCGGAGCGGATGTCCGCGCCTTCGGTCTTCTTCGGGTGCACGCCGGTAAGCCAGCTCGCGCCTGCACGGGCGTGGTCGCCGCCGCCGTCGCCGAACGAGCGGCCCTGGATCTGAGCGAGGTTGCTGAGGACGAGGATCTGCTTTTTATACGGCTCCAGCGCCTTCATGCTGGGCGCGAAATCGAAGGCGGGAGAAGGCAGCCAATGCGATTCAATGATGCCGTTGGGGACGTACACGAAGCCGAGTCGCACGGCCGGGCTTGCGGCCGTTTTCGAGGTTGCGGCCATCGCAGGCGCCATCGAATCGAGGAACGGGAGAGCGAGAGCGGCTCCAGCTCCCCGGAGAAGGGTGCGGCGGGACAGGTGCTTTTTGGTGACGATCATTGGTCGGCAGATCTCCTCATCTGAAATGGCGTGCTTAAAGCGACTGCGGTTATCAAGTCGCGCATTGGATAGTTGTTGGCGCGGGTGTCTCGGACAATCGCCCGGACGGCGGGCAGGTCGTAGTATTCGACTCCGCGGCCGAGCGCGTAGGTAAGAAGCCGTTCGGCGACGGTGGAGGCGAACTCTTCGGCTCGCGATGTGGTCATCACTTTCTTGAGTCCGGCCGGGCCTTCGAACTCCGTGCCATCGGGGAGTTTGCCGGCCGCGTTGATAGCGGACTTGCCGTCCTTGGTACGCCACTGGCCGATGCCGTTGTAGTTTTCGAGAGCGAAGCCGATGGGGTCCATAACAGCGTGGCAGCCGGCGCAGCTCGGATTTGCGCGATGCTGCTCCAGCGCTTCACGGAGGCTGAGGTGGTGGCTTTTGTCGCTGGTGACTTCAAGCGCGGGCACGTCTGGCGGTGGGGGCGGTGGAGGCGAACCCAGAAGGTTGTCGAGCACCCATTTTCCGCGCTGCACAACGGAAGTCCGATTCGGCGGCGAGGTGACAGTCAGCAGGCTGGCCTGACCAAGAAGCCCCCCGCGGTTCGGATTGTCCAGCGTCACGCGCCGGAATTGCGAGCCGTAGATTTTGGGGATGCCGTAGTGCTTGGCGAGACGCTCATTCAGGAACGTGTAATTTGCCCCGAGCAGGTCCAGCGCGCTGCGGTTCTCGCGAATGACGCTTTCAAAGAACAGCTCGGTTTCCCGCTGCATGCTGTAGCGGAGGCTTTCATCGAAGTCGGCGAAGACGACCGGATCGGGTTTGACTTGCGCGAGGTTCCGGATATGCAGCCACTGACCGGCGAAGTTGTCGACGAGTGAGTTCGCCTTGGGATCGTCCAGCATCCGCTGAACTTGCTTCTTCACGACGGCTGGCTCGGACAGCTTGCCGGTGACTCCGAGATTCAGGAGTTCTTCGTCCGGAACGCTGCTCCATAGGTAGAAAGAAAGACGCGACGCGAGATCGATGCTATTCACTTTGTGCACGGCCGCGGTCGATTTCGGACCGGTGGCCGGCGGGTCGGATTCCACGCGGAAGAGGAAGTCCGGGGAGATGAGGATAGCCTCAATTACCTTCTGAATTCCTTGTTCGAAGTTTCCCTTGCGCCGCGCGTTGGCGTAGAAGTTCATCAGCGCGCGGACGTCAGTGGCGGTGACGGGCCGGCGATACGCGTGGCGGCTTAGCTTACGGACGATCTTCTCAGCACACGGTGTTTCTTCGGCGGGAGAAGCGGGCTGACAGATGAAGATCTGTTTGCGGCTCAGAGTATCGCCGGGGCCGGTCACATTGTAGGGTCCGAGGATCGCAAGGTTCGAGATGCGCGGGAGCGATCCGGCGACACCCGGCATGGTGTGACGCTTCAGGTTAACGCCATCCAGGCGCAGGTCGAGCGCAATCTGGCTGCTACCCGCGCGGCGTCCGGCGCCCGCTCCCGGGGTGACTTCCGGCCGGATGGATTCTCGCGGGAAGGTAACGCCTACCGAGCGCAGGCCAGCCTTGATAGGCAACCGCAACTCGAAGGGTTGGGCAGCGACGGGCGCATTCGGCGAGCCGAAGTTTACTCGCAGGATGTATTCGGCGTCGACGGGGAAGTAATACTTAACCGCGAGTCCGCCGGCTGAATTGAAGGGAAGATCTTGGCTTACCCATTCCAGGCGCGGCGGCACGGGCGCGTTGCCGTTCGGCTCGCGACGCGGTTCGAAGGCGTCTTCCACGGGCTTGATGGTCTTGTCGCCAACGGCCAGTCTCGAGACTTTGCGCGCGACCGAGATGTATCGATCAAGCAGCGCGGGCGATATCGAAAGAACGTCGCCGTTGTTGTCGAAGCCGTAGCCAGAGTCGTCCACAGGCAACTGGGCTCCGGCGTTAATGTCGAGGCCGAGGACGTCGCGGATGGCGTTGCTGTATTCGGCGCGATTGAGGCGGTGGATGGCTGGACGGCCGGGGTTCGGATGCGCCGCGGCGTGGGCGTCGAGCGCGCCTTCAAGCCACTTCGTAAACTCGCTGGAGGCATTTGCGGCGGGACGAGGAGCGCCCGCGGGCGGCATCTGCCCGGTTTTCACCTTGCGAAGAACTCGTTCGAAGAGATCCGCTTTGTCGTTGACGCCAGAGAAGTCGACCCCCTGCAGGCTGACGCCGCCCGTTTTCACCGAGTTGTTGTGGCAGGCGAAGCAGTAGCGTTGAACCAAACCCTTGTGAGGATTGGCAGCAGGCGCGGGCGAAGTTTGCGCTTGCGCGATGGGAGCCACTAAGGCGCTTAAGAGAACGGAAAAGGCGGAATGGAAGAAGCTCTTCATGTCATGGCAGACGGGGACCGGCGCGCCCGCCCGGCGCACTTCAATCATAGATCATTGCGAAGGGCCTTGAGCCGCGCCCTTGCTTGGGGTGAATTCGACGCAAATGGGATATTGTGGTGGGTACCGATATGAATTTACGCAGAACCGCGCTCGTTTTGTTGTTTCCAGCGTGTTTAGGCATGGCCACGGTGGCTCTGGCGCAGAACGCTTACACCTTGAAATCGCCAGATAACCGCATCGAAGTTCGCGTGAGGGCCGGCAGCGACATTCAATATGACGTGCTGCTAAACAACACGCCCCTGATGCAGAACTCGACTTTGTCGCTGAATGTCGACAAGGCGGTGCTGGGCCGCGATGTGAAGGTGAAAGGCGCCCATGAGCGCAGCCACGATCAATACATGGCGCCCGTCGTGCGGCAGAAGTTCGCGCGCATACGCGACTTTTACAACGAGTTGAGGATCGATACGGAACAGAACTTCTCGGTTGTGTTTCGCGCGTACAACGAGGGTGTGGCCTACCGATTCGAGACGTCACTGCCGGCCAAGGAAGTAAAGGTTTATGCCGAAGAAGCCCTGTTCCGATTTCCGGGAAATCCAACAGTCTTTTATCCGCTCGAGGAGAGCTTCTTTTCGCACAATGAACGCGAGTATCTCCCAAGGAAGCTGGAGACGCTTGCGCCGGCCGCGCTCGGGTCGCTTCCGGCAGTGGTTGACTTGGGAGTAGCGAAGATCGCGGTAGCCGAGTCGGACCTGGAGGAGTATCCGGGGTTGTGGCTGCGGGGCACGTCCGGCAATGGGTTGAAGGCTGCCTTCCCTCCGTATGCGGTGAAGGAGAAGCTGGATCGAGACCGGAACCTGAGCGTTGCCGAAGCGGCCGATTACCTCGCGGTGACACGGGGAACTCGCACGTATCCGTGGCGGCTGTTCGCCATCGCCGAGAAAGACGGCGACCTGATTACAAATCAACTCGTATGGGTACTGCAGAAGCCTTCGGAGGTGCAGGACACGTCGTGGATCAGACCAGGCAAGGTCGCCTGGGATTGGTACAACGCGAACAACATCTACGGAGTGGATTTCAAGTCGGGGGTCAACACCGAGACGTACAAGTACTTCATCGACTTCGCTTCCAAGTATGGGCTCGAGTATGTGGTGTTGGACGAGGGCTGGTACAAGCTCGGCAATGTTCTCGATGTTGTGCCGACCATCAATGTGCCGGAACTTGTCGCGTATGGCAAGCAGAAGAACGTGGGCATCATTCTGTGGGTGGTTTGGAAGACGCTGGACGAGCAGATGCAGCCCGCGCTCGATCAATATGCAAAGTGGGGCGTGAAGGGCGTGAAGGTGGACTTCATGCAGCGGGACGATCAGGCGATTATCGACTATTATCACCGGCTGGCGCGGGAAACGGCAAAGCGGAAGTTACTGCTGGATCTGCATGGCGGGCAGAAGCCGGCGCTGATGTCGCGCACATGGCCGAACCTGATCAGCGCTGAAGGTGTGCGGGGGTTGGAACACAGCAAGTGGAGCGCGGACGCGCATCCGCTTCACAACGTAACTCTTCCGTTTACGCGCATGTTTCTGGGGCCGATGGACTACACGCCGGGCGCGGTTTTGAACGCGACGCGCAACACATTCTTTGCAAATCACAATCGGCCGATGGCGCTCGGCACTCGTTGTCATCAGCTTGCGATGTACGTGGTGTTTGAGAGTCCGCTGCAGATGCTGGCGGATAGCCCGTCCAACTATCTGCGTGAACCGGAGGCGATGGAATTCCTGAGCGCCGTGCCGTCGGTTTGGGATGAAACGCGTGTGCTGGACGCGAAGATCGCCGAGTATGTGGTTGTGGCTCGTCGAAGCGGGCGCGATTGGTACATCGGGGCGATGACGAATTGGACGGCGCGCGACCTGGAACTCGATCTATCGTTTTTGCCCGAAGGCAATCTGCAGATGGCTGCTTACTCGGACGGAGTGAACGCCAATCGGATGGCGGGCGATTACAAGCTGGCGAAGGGGCCTGTGAAGCGGGGCGCCAAGCTTAAGATCAGCCTTGCTCCCGGAGGCGGCTGGGCTGCTCGCATTCACCCGT
>DASQDN010000354.1:0-9681 GCA_035634155.1 Bryobacteraceae bacterium
TGGCCACGTGGCGCACCGCATCGAGCGCTGCCTGACGGCCAAGCCGACGCTTGATCGCCAACGTTCCGGAAACCGGCGAAACCACAAATTGAGCGATCAGGGCCGGGGACAAAACGACGATATAGACGGCCGCCTCTGCCCACGCGGGCCCCATCGCAATGTTTACGGCGTACGGCGCGAGACATGCAACAGGAATGATGGTGAGACACCCCGTGATGAACAATCCTCGCGATGTTTTCACAAACAATGTCTTCAAAGCGGCAGTGTCCTCTCTCGCCATGATGGCGGCTCGGCCGTTGTATACCTGTGCAACGGCGAGGCCGACAAAGGTCAACGGAAGCATCAGAATGCGCTGGCCGAGAGAAAACCATGCGGCGACTTCAAGTCCGAAAAACGAAGCCAGAGCAAGTCCGGGCACATGCAGGCTCGCGATGTTGAGCAGACCCGACCCCGCGCTGATGGTCGGGTAATCGGAAAACTGTAGAGCGGTGGCACGGATCCTGCTCCATGAGATCGCTGGAGCGGGACCGCTGAATACCTTTCGAGCCAGCGACAGAACGCCTGTGCACTGACCGCCCAGGTACGCAATGAGAAGCCCGGCGCTGGGGTGGGCCAAAGCAGCGCCGGCGAGTTGAAGGCCAACCGTGGAACCACCCTGCCACATACGAGTGCGGGCAATGGCAACCAGGTCCTGCCTTCGTACGGCCGCGGAGTGAAACGTGTTGTAAAGCCCGATCGCGCCGACACAGAGCGGGATGTAGAGCAAAGAATGCGCGGGAACTTGCAATCCAAAGATTGGATACGTCATGTAAGCCCACGCACCGATCCCTGTCAGCGCGGTGACCGCCGCGATGCAGCACAAGCACACGATCAACAGGTCGCGTTCGACTTCGTCGGAAGGCGCGATGAGAACCGCAGCGTCATACCGCAAGGCGGCAATTACCTGGATGATGCCGACCACTGCCACAATGACGGCCAGAACACCGAACTCGGTGGGTCCATAGAGCTTGGCGACCAATGGCATGGCCACGATCTGAATGCACTGGCCCACCGAAGTGCCGCTTGCGACAATTGCCACCGCGTTTCGGAACGTCGGTTGCGGTAGCACGGCCGCCGGCGTACTGCATGCAACCCCTTGGACTGCAACCTGTGAGGACATGACTTTTGAGCCTTGCCGCGTTATGCTTTGGCGTTATCCGCGTAGTACTTGCCGTAGGTTCCGTAGTAGTAGTAGCTGTCGCTGTGGTCTCGCTTGACTTCGTTTAAGACGAGCCCGATAATGCTCACCTGCAGCCGGCGGAGCGATGCCACGACGGTGGCAATCGACTTACGGCTGGTCTCGCCGGCGCGCGCCACAACCAGCACGCCATCGGCGCAGGTGGCCATGTGCAGGGGTTCAGCGAATCCCAACAACGGCGGAGCGTCGATGATCACCAGGTCGTACTCGCGGGCTACCTGCTCCAGGAGTTCTTCCATTCCCGAGCCGATGAGGTCGGCTGCACGCCTGGATGGCGGGCCGGCCGGGAGAATGTCGAGATCGGGTACGGCATCGATCTTGACGGTCACCTGCTGCCATCCGACTTCGCCCAGGAGGATGCTGGAAAGACCCGCGGTCGGGTTGAAGCCGAACTTGCGGTGGACGCTTGGACGACGAAGGTCGGCGTCGATGAGCAATGTTTTCTTACCCTGCTCGGCGTGCGCCAGCGCAATATGGGCAGCCGTGGTTGATTTGCCTTCGGCGGGCGAGGCGCTGGTGATCAGAATTGTCTTCAGCCTGCGGTCGAAGTCGGCGAGAAGAATGTTGTTCCGCAGCGTTCGAACAGACTCAGTGAACGTGGTCATCGCGCTGTCCGCATTCGGCGCGGTCAACATGATTGTGTTGTTCAGGTGCTTGCGCCAGTTCTTCACAGCCGGCAGCGTACCCACGACAGCCATGTTCAACTGGCGCGACACTTCGTCGGGCTCGCGCACGGTGTTGTCGAGCACATCCACGATGACGGCGGCGCCGACTGCGAGCACCGCGGCAAGCAAGAGGGTGATGGTCACGTTCATCGGCACATTCGGGAATACGGGCCTGACCGGCGGACGGGCGGCGTCGGCGAGGCGAATGGAGCTGTTCTGGAAGCTCGCGTTGATGCCGGCTTCCTTGATGCGGCGCGCCAAATCGGCATACAACGTTCTGTCCGATTCGGCTTCGCGCTTCAACTGCTGATACTCGAAAGAGCGCGCGTTCAACTTGTCGAACTCGGCCTTGGTCTCGGCCACGGCCTTCTTCATCATCTGTTCACGGTTCTGAGCTTCGGCGTATTCCGCATTCACGCGCTCGGCGATGTTCTTTCGCGTACTTTCAAGCTGACGCTGAATCTCGGCCACGCGACCGGCGGCTTTCTTGTGCTCAGGATGATTGGCGCCGTATTGGCCGCGAGCGGTGGCAAATTTCTGCTGGGCTTCGTTCTGAAGTTCGAGCAGCTTGCGCAAGGATTCTCCCTGAGGCGAGGCCAGCGCAGCTTCCATCGACTCGCCGCTCAACGATATGGCAGCGGCTTCCTTGCGGACGCGGTCACCCTGAGCGTTGGTGTATTCGGTGTTCAACTGCAGCAGGCGCGCGGAAAGGATGCTCGTTTTTTCCTCGGGGTTGATAACGTTCAGTTCTTTCTCAAACTGGGCGAGTGCGGCCGTTGACCGTTCCATTTTCGCCTTCAGCTCTTCGATCTGCTTCTCCATGAAGCTGGACAAGCTGGAAGACGCCTTGTATCGGAGGTTGTATGTGTGCTGGATGTAGCTTTGGACCACGGCATTAGCAGTGTCGGCGGCTAACTTAGGATCCGTTGAGCGGTATGTGACCAGCAGCAGGTATGTGTTTAGCGGCCGCGTGACGTGCAGCTTTTTGAGCGTGATGGGCGCGTTCATGGCCGCCGACCCGGCCGGCTCATTCGTACCGAGTCCGCCGTCGCGCTTCAGCAGATCAAACTTCTGAACTACCGGCCGCAGCACGGAATCCGATTGCAGCAGCTTTAGCTGCGTGGCGAGGAACTGCTCGGAGTCGTAGCGATTGGCGGCATTGGCTTCCTGACCGATAATCCCCGAAGGCGATTGACGGTCCACGTCGATGGTTGCGGTCGCTTCATAGACGGGCGTCAGGCGTGACGAAACGATCACGGATGCGAGAACACAAGCGGCGATGAACCCCGAGATCTTCCAGCGGTGCCGCCGGATGATCCACAGATAGTGGGATAAGGGCATGGCCGGTTGCGAGCCGTCCTGTTCGGGCGGCGGCGTTTGAATATAGGTAGGTAGCGGCTGTTGCGCCAGGTACCGGCTGTGACCGTTGACTACCGCAGGCAAATTTCCGTTGTCTTTCATGTGTGAAGTCCCCTATCGGCTCGAATAAATCAGCGCGGTTGCGCCGGCGGAGGTGCCGAACAGAAGCGCCTTTTCCAGGGCTGCGATGCCCAGCTTGCGACCGCTGTTCTCGGGAATGTAGAGAATGTCATCGGCAAGCACAGCTACGTCTGAGCGCTTACGCCGGAGAATCATGTCGAGTTCGACTCCGATTTCCTTGCGAACACCGTTTTCATCCCGGCGGTAAATGTATGCCTGCTTAGATGCGAAGGGGGCGAGGCCCTCGGCCATGGCGAGCAACTGCAGAATGCTGCTTTCTTCGGTATCGCGCAGCGCAAACGCTCCGGGCCTTTTTACGTTTCCCACCACGAAGGCTTTGCCTGCTTCGACAACACGGATGTCTTCCCCGCCGTGGAGCACGATGTTCAAGGAGGCGTCGGCACTCTCAAACAATCCCTTCACGGGAATGCGCTGCGTGGGCTCACCAGCTATGGAGACAAGAATGTCGGACCCGGCCGCCTCGGATAAGCCACCCGCGTTGCTGATGGCGTCCAGGAGCCGCATGGGGCCGATGACCTGGAAGGTTTTCGGTTGCCGGACTGCTCCCGCAACGTTGATGGGCCGGCTGCTGTAGTCGGCTACCGCCACGGTTACGACGGGCTCGACGAGGATCTCCTCACTTTCGAGAGCCTTGGAGACGAGCGCTTCAACGTCAACCGGCATCGCGCCCGCTACCTTGATCCGCGACTTCAGCAGGGGCAGGCGAATATATCCGTCTTCGCTGACCCGGACCATCCTGCTGAGCTCCGGCGCGTCATACACGGACAGGGAAAGCAGGTCGTTAGCTCCGATCTTATGCGCGGGCAAGTTCGAGCCGGGTGAGTCGGCCGTTTTCGTTTGAGCGAAGCAGGCGAACGCGAGCAACGCAGTGAGCAGAAGGGTTTTCATAAAGGTTTGGTGATTATCGTGAATTTCGCTCTTTAAAGAAGTAGTTGCTTGACCTGTGCCACATCGTGCTCGAGTTTTGCGATACGTTCCGCAAGCGCGTCGAGCGGTTGGCGCCAGAGCGGAATGCCGGTCGCACCCGGGTGAGCAGAGGCCAGTAAAGCTGTCCGCGCGAAGTCCGACACCGAACGCGCGCCTTGACCTTCGGCGGTATCGCGCAACCGACGGTACTCTTCGTCCGTAACGCGCAGACTGAGCAAACGTGTTCTGGGCTTTTGCATGATCATGCAGCGTGAATCCGGCCTTGTACAGGGATGGGACGGTTCGCAGGAAAGCGACGCGTGAGGTACGCGACGTCCGATGCGCATCGTAATCGTTTGTAAGACGGAACGCTCACAGAAGGGCTTACGCGGTGCGGAGAGACGGTCAATTCGGGCTTGCCTGTCAAGAATGTCAGTCCCATGGAATTCCCCTACCGCCACACTGAAAATGTCATACGAAGGCTTCACACCTGTAGTGGCGTCCCATTACGGGAATTCTCAAAAACCTCACAAAAAGACTTGGCTTCTTACCCAGGCTCAAGCACAATTGGGGGTATGATTCGTGTCGCACTTGTGCTTTTAGTCACCGCGCTTGGGGGGTTCGCCCAAGGAGTTGTCCTAGGTCCGGTAGCCTCGCCCGAAACTAAGACTGAAATGCGCTTATGGAAAGTAAGCGCAGCCGCGCTCGTAGGAGCATCGGTGGCCGACATTGCTTCTTCGTATGGGAAGTGCTGCGAGAGCAACCGGCTACTTGCTTCGAGCGACCGTACCTTCGGCGGCCGGGGTGTTGCGGTGAAAAGCGCAACGCTTGGCGCGCAGTTATGGCTGCAATACATGGTGGCGCGGAAGAGTCCGAAGATTGCGAAGGTATTGGGATTTATAAACTTTGCGGGTGCGGGCGCAATGACTGCGGTTGCCGTTCGCAATTACGGGGTTCCGCAGCCCGCTTGGCGGCGGTGACGGCGCTCGCGCTCCTGCCGACGCCGGCCAGGAAGAAGACAGCACAGGCGAGTGCGGGTTTGTGCATCGGGAAATCGACCAGGGCATGTGCGAGCACGGCGAGGATACCGACCGTCCATAGATGTCGGCGCGCCCCAATGGCGGACGCACAGGCAAAGGCGGCTAGGACCGCTGCGAACAGCAAGCCGCCATCGGACGCCCATTCCGCCCAATCATTGTGGGCATGGTTCACGTAGATTCCGGGGATGTCGAATACCGCAAACGATGGGTAGACACTCGGCCATGTGCCGAGCCCGAATCCTGTGAGCGGCCGTTGCCCGATCATAGCTGCCGTGGAGTTCAGCATCTCAAGCCTGGAGGCGAACAGATCGACGGTAGCAAATCGTTGCCACACGTACGTCCATCCCCCGACTAGGGTACAGAGAATGAGGCTGGTTACCACGAGCGCGGCGGCGCGGTAGTTGCGACGGAAGGCGGCTATTATCACGAAAAACAGCGCTTCCATGCACACCAGGAACGCTCCCGCGCGGGAGCCGCAAGCGATAACGGAGGCGAACATCAGGCCTGCGCAGAGCGAGGGAACTAGGAACGATCGCTCGCTATCGATAGCCGCGGCGAGTGCAACGGGTAGAAGCAGTTCGACGAAAGCAGCATAGTGGTCGCGGTTGGCGAAGGTTCCCGCTACCTCCGAGTCGTACGTCGTGTGAGCCATCCACAAAACGGTCCCACCGCCTGTGTACCACTGCAGAAGTGCAAGCAGGCTGTAAGCTCCGCCGAACCAGATCGCGATGCGCTGCAGGCGTTTGATGTCGTTTTGCTGCTGCAATCCGGCGTATGCGGCGGAGAAGATGACCGCCCGCGTCAGCCAGGCTGATGCTGAGTTCCACGTCTCGAACGGATAAACCGTCCAGTTCAAAGCGATTTGGAGGACGCCCCAGGCGCCGCACGTCAGCGGCAGGACCACGAGCCAGTCCATCGGTATATTCCGGCGCATGGCGAGGGAATAACCCGCCCAAATAGTCGCGAGAATGAGCGCGCCCGCGTGCACCAAGCCGGTAGATGGCGGATCCATCCAGGCGGTCAGAACACTCGCAAGTACAGCTACTGCCGCCAGCCAGCCCACGATGTTCATGGAATAAGCTCCAGCCGGGCGTCGAGTAAAGAAAGCGTTCCGGAAATGCGTACCGTTCCCGGCTGACGCGTGTAGACCAGCATCGCGCTCGCGAGATTGCATTCCGCGGGTGTAGAGAAAGTCACAGACGTTGTGCTCGCGGCTGACTTCACGATTGCAGCCGAGGCGATGGTTTGTCGCCACGGCAAGCATTGCACCACCCAGGAGAGACCGTCCGCGGCGGTCAATTCCGCGCTTTCCGAGTCGACCGACAGCCTGTAGTTTCGTCGCGCGAGCAGCGGAATAGCCTGCTCCAGTAGTAGTACCTGCTGTCTCTGTTCCCCGGAGAAATCTATACTCAGACCGCGGGCCGCGTACTGGATGGCGACACCGGGATTGTTGTACAGCCGCCAGTTGAATCCACTCACATCACGGTTGGTAAAGGTCGGGTTGGTAAGTGATTGGCCACGGGCGGCGTCGAGGGGATGGAAAGCTCCGATGCGATTCCACAACTCCACCGCGGCCTCAGCCGCTCCGGCGGCGATGAGGCGGTCACAGGCCATGAGAATTGTGGGCTCGTATTTGGGCGTAGCGGGCAGGCGCATGGCGGCCTGGGCGAGCGGAACGAGGCGGTTCTCCGAGGCGCTGATGCGCGCGTAGGTTTCCAGAGCGTGGTCGGTTCGCAGGTTCAGCAGAGAAAGAATCGAGTTCGGGTCGGTCCCGGTTGCGTCGGCCAGCCGGAAAACGCGTTCCACATCGGCTTTATCGATCGCGGCCGCAACTCTCGCGGTTTGCCAGAATTCGTCCATGCGGCCGGCTCGCGCATAGAACCCGGCCAAAGCCAGGGCGGGCTTCAAACGGCGGCTTGACTGGCAAGCTCGCAGGTACAACGGTTCAGCCGACCGGCGATCTCCCCGGGCTTCGGCCTGTATGGCGAGACCGAGGTACGCTTCAGTTTCAAAAGGATTAAGTCGAATCGCGCGCTGAAACGCCGCGGCTGACGCTTCCGGCTGTTGCTGCAACAGTGCGATACCGAGCTGCCGCCATTTGCCGGCATCGGAAGGTGTGTCAGTGAGCGCGAGCGCCAGATGTTCCGGCGTCGAGTCCTTCGCGCGTAAGTCCGAGCGCCACACGTAAAGTTCGCGTACCGCGGCAATCGAGCATGCAACAGCGGCGCAGAGAAAAAGAAGAATGCGCATCGACGAAGACAATCTTTGAAGTGTCTGGAGGGATCAATACTTCTCAGCGCTTTCCGAGTTGCAAATGTGGAACGGCTGTATGACGCGAAATTTTCGAAGAAAAATCACCTCCGCCCATAACCATATAGGAGGGAAATCAAATACTGAAGGCCCTTGTGCCTCCCCACTAGGAGTTAAGACGAATGAAAAAGCTATTCACATTGGCGGCCCTGCTCGCCTGCGCTGCGATCGGCGTAGCGTCGGCAGCGCGGCCGCCTGCAGCCTCCAACCACGCCGGGCGGATCTCTTCGACAACGACGGGAACGCTGACGGAAAAGGAAGGAAAGTTCTTCCTGACCGACGATACCTCGCATACCCGATATGAAGTTCGGGGCGAGGGGCTTCAGAAGTACGCCGGCCAGAAGGTCAGCATCGGGGGTCAGGTGGTACCGGGTTCAACCGGTTCTCCGGATATTCTGATCGTCAGCGAAGTTAGCCGCAAAGCAGCCGCTGCGCCAATTGGAAAAGCCGCCGCGCCTGGAGTAAAGGCCGGACTTTCCAAGGCGGCCATCGTCACCGTTGCCGGCGCGGGCACGGCTGCGACGGTCGGTACGTTGTATGCAGCGGACGTGATCGGCGGCTCGGATACATCTATGAGCCGCAAGTAAGTTGCGCGTATCTACATGGGCGGCCTCTCACCAGGGGCCGCCCATTGAGATGCGTTCGAGTGGATGACCTTGGGGGAGCTTTTGTGAGGATTCTTCGGTACAGCTAGTTGCGAAGCTCTTCGAAGTTGCTATTGGAAGAATGCATCGAGCCGTTCGGCTACGCCGGCCGGCAGGGTGTCAGGACCTACGGAGATTCGGAAACAGAGAACCTGGTTGGCAACGCGGACGAGCTGTTGAAAGTGCGCCGCCTTTCGTCCCAACGCGCGTACTAACCGGGGCCGGTAGGTCTGCGCGCCAAGCAGTTGCACGGCAGTAGCTCCCCGCATGCGCTGTATTCCGTCTTGGCTTGCGCCGTCCCGGCACAACTCGACGATCGCACTGACGCGCTGGGGGTCGCGCACGGCTGCGGCTGACCAGAAGTACTTTTGCTTGATTTCTCCTGTCGCCGGAAGCTGCGAACGATCGATGTTCAACAGCCGGCAGCTTTGATCCCATAACTTGAGCGATTGAAAACCAGGCCACACCAGAACGCCTTCGGTATCTTCAAACGTCAAGCGACTGACATCGTCGTTCAGGACCTGCCATCCACGCTGTACGAGTGCCGCGGCCGTGGTGGACTTTCCTGCTCCGGAAGCTCCCGCGATCAACAGCACCATGCCGTCGACGGGGCGCATCACGGCACTGGCGTGCAGCGGAACGTCTCCTCGCTGGTGGATGAGCGCACCGAAGGGCGCCAGGCGAGCAAACGAGGCGGCGCGCTCCCTGGCACAGCCGGGAGCGACTTCAATCTCAATCTGCCGCCCTTCGCGAACGCGGAATCGGCCGACGTCCGGCACTACAAACAGAGCGTCGTCGGGCAGCGCTTGCAGGTAGGGGCCAAAGCGCGTCCCGCCCGGCAGTTCCGCCGGAAGTTCGTTCACCCACTTGACCTGTGCTCCAGCGATCGGGAGTGTGTCCATCGCGGAAGAAGTAGTCTCGATCATGCCTCGGCAGTCTGAATCAGCCCCTGCTGCAGCAGCATTTGTAAAAAAGCGGATACGTCGCGGCGGCACGTCTCCTCGTCGACCGTGTACTCGCGGAGCAGCGTTTGGCAGATGCTTTGTAGGGAAGCGCCCGGCTTCAGCGCCTTCCAAACCGCCGCGGCTGTTTCCGAAAGGCTGTAGTAGGAATCTGTAAGGCAGTTCATCAGCACGATCTCGCCATCGATTTCCGTGCTGGGGAGTTGGGGATCCGGACGAAGGATAGTGTCCTCAGGAAACATAGACATACTCAGCTCAATAGTTCATGAAGAGTCGGGATTGTCTCAGGCATTTGTTTAGATCCAAGCGTTGAGAAAACCGCTGATCGGCACGCACATAGATGGGGTCAGAAAACACACTCGCGCGTGAGGCCCAGCTTCACGATTGCGAAACGCGGAGATCGACTTGGATTACTAC
>DASQDN010000355.1:0-5727 GCA_035634155.1 Bryobacteraceae bacterium
TGCTGGTGTTGCGACTCTTCACTCCAAACATTTAGGGCGTCCGATTTCCCGGACGCCCTACACGCACAACCCAACTCGAACCAGATCCTACTTAACGGGCGTCAGCTCACGGCTCGATATCACGCGATCGATGATCCCGTACTCCAAAGCCTGCTCCGCCGACATGATGTAATCGCGATCCACATCGCGAGCAATTCTCTCCACCGGCTGACCGCAAGCATCCGCCAGAATCCCGTTCAGCGTCTCGCGCATCCGCAGGATTTCCTTCGCGTAGATGTCGATATCCGCTGCCTGCCCGGCCAGTCCGCTCATCGACGGCTGGTGGATCAGGATGCGCGAATGGGGCAGCGTGTAGCGCTTGCCCTTAGTGCCCGCGGCCAACAGAACCGCGCCCATTGACGCCGCCTGTCCCACGCAATACGTGGTGATGTCCGGCTCCACCAGGTTCATCGTGTCCAGAATCGCAAGCCCCGCGGTAATCGACCCGCCCGGCGAGTTGATATACAGATTGATATCCTTCTCAGGATCCTCGGACGCCAGGAACAGCATCTGCGCGATGATCAGATTCGCGACGTTATCGTCGATCGGCGTGCCGAGGAAAATAATATTTTCCTTCAGCAGGCGGGAGTATATGTCGAACGCGCGTTCCCCGCGCGACGATTGTTCTACCACCATCGGAACCAGCATTAAGGTATCGTGTGCCTCCACCCCAATCATATCCCGCCACCTGCGCCGCCCTCCCATCGAAACTGCGAGCCCCGCGATAGAATGCCTTATCAATGAAAATCGTGTGGAAGCTAGTCTGGATGGCGGTCGCATTCCTCGCCGCTCTCAGCCTCGCGAAAATCGCAACCGAGCGTGGCGAGCCCGTCAATAGCATCTGGCTCGTCCTTGCCGCCGCCGGGACCTACGCCATTGGCTTCCGCTTCTACGCGCGCTTCATTGCCGCCAAAGTCATGGCCCTCGACGATCAGCGAGCCACACCCGCCGAACGTCTCCGCAACGGCCATGACTTCGAGCCCACCAACAAGTGGATCGTCTTCGGCCACCACTTCGCCGCCATCGCCGGACCCGGCCCCTTAGTCGGACCCACGCTGGCCGCGCAGTTCGGCTACCTCCCCGGCACGCTCTGGATCATCTTAGGAGCCGTCCTCGGCGGAGCCGTACAAGACTTTGTCATCCTCTTCTGCTCCATGCGGCGCGACGGCAAATCGCTAGGCCAGATGGCACGCGAAGAAATCGGTAAAGTAGGAGGCGTCACCGCCCTGCTCACCGTGCTGCTCATCATGATCATCCTGCTGGCGGTCATTGCGCTCGTAGTCGTCAACGCTCTGAAAGACAGTCCGTGGGGAACGTTCACCATCGCCGCCACCATGCCCATTGCCGTCTTCATGGGTCTGTATCTTCGCTACTGGCGTCCCGGCAAAGTGCTCGAATGCTCCGTCATCGGCTTCCTCCTCGTTCTTGCGAGCATCTTCGGAGGCCAATGGGTCGCGCACTCCGCAACCTTCGCGCCGATGTTCACGCTCACCGGCGTTACACTCGCGATCGCGATCATCATCTATGGAGTCCTTGCCAGCGCGCTGCCCGTGTGGCTGCTGCTCGCCCCGCGCGATTACCTCAGCACCTTCGTCAAACTCGGAGTCGTCATTCTTCTCGCGGTCGGTATCCTGTTCGTCCGGCCGGACCTGCAACTGCCGCCCATCACCAAGTTCGTTGACGGCACCGGCCCAATATTCGCCGGCAAGATCTTCCCCTTCTGCTTCATCACCATCGCCTGCGGCGCCATCTCCGGATTTCACGCGCTCATCTCATCAGGCACCACACCGAAAATGATCGCCCGTGAATGGCACGCCTGGCCCATCGGCTACGGCTCCATGGCCCTCGAAAGCTTCGTCGCCATCATGGCCCTGATCGCCGCCTGCGCCCTTGAGCCCGGCGTCTTCTTCGCCGTCAACTCACCCGCGGGAGCAGTCGGCGCAACGCCCGACGCCGCCGTTGCCACCATTAGTTCCTGGGGCTATCCCGTTAACACGGCGCAGATGGAGTCCCTCGCCGCCGATGTAGGTGAGCGATCGCTCTTCTACCGCACCGGAGGCGCGCCATCCCTTGCCCTCGGCATGGCGCACATCTTCGCCTCTACCGGCGGCGGCCGAGCCATCCTCGGCTTCTGGTATCACTTCGCCATCATGTTTGAGGCGCTTTTCATCCTCACCATCATCGATGCGGGAACACGCGTCGGCCGCTTCATGCTGCAGGATCTTCTCGGCCACGTGTACGAACCGCTCGGTCGCACCAGTTGGATGCCGAGCGTCATCCTCACCAGCGCTGCCATCGTGCTCGCCTGGGGCTACTTCCTTTACCAAGGCGTGATCGACCCGCTCGGCGGCATCAACTCGCTGTGGCCCCTCTTCGGAATAGCCAACCAGCTCCTGGCCTCGATTGCCCTCTGCGTCGCCACCACCATCCTGATCAAAATGCACCGAGCCCGATACATGTGGATCACCGTTGGCCCCCTGATCTGGCTGCTCATCGTGACCTTCACCGCGTCGTACCAGAAGATCTTTTCTGATCAGCCGCGCATCGGCTTCCTCGCCCAGGCCGAGCAGCTCGAAGCAGCCTTGGCAAGCGGCAAAGTCGCTGCCGCCCAAGTCGCTGCCACGAACACGCAAATCTTCAACGCTCGACTCGATGCCGTGCTTTGCGCCATCTTCGTCGTCCTCGTCACGCTCATCCTGGTCGACTCGGTCCGCATCTGGGCGGGCGTCCTCAGAGGCGTCCGCGACGCGCGCCTCAATGAAACTCCCTTCGTCCCCACGCAACTCCGCGCGGAGGAAATATGAAGCGCTTTTTAAACGGCATTCTCACTCTCCTGAAAGAAATTGGCGACGAAAACGCATATCAGCGCCATCTGCATGCCCACAATCTCGAGCATTCCCCTGAAGAATGGCGCCGCTTCGCCGACGAACGTATGCGAGGCAAGTACGCGCGCGCCAAGTGCTGCTAACCGCGTTCGTGGTAACTTTGGAAAACGCGGAGCCGCCTCAACGCCATGAAGCCCGTCATCGCGCTCGCACTCGCAATGGTCTTGCTGGGCACAGCTCTGGCCTACCAGCGCGTCAGCAGCGATTACGAGTACGAGATGCAGAACCCCGCGATGGATCCTCCGGACGCAGGGGAAAAAACCGAATACGCCTTTGCCCGGCTGCGCTATCGATCCGGCAGGGGTGGGGGCGGCGGTGGGGGCGGATTCGGCGGACGCTACGGACGTCGCGGAGGACGCGGCAATAGCTGGGCCACCGACGCCAACAAAGCCGAGCGCCAATTCGTCCAGGGCGTGCGCCGCCTCACCCGCGTCCACACCCGCTCAGTCGAGCAGATCATCGACATTGAAGACAAGCAAATGTACAACTGGCCCTGGTTGTACGCAGTCGAGGTGGGCAACTGGAGCCTCACCGACGAACACGCAAAGCAGCTTCGCGATTACCTCGACCGCGGCGGCTTCCTCATGGTCGACGACTTCCACGGCACCTACGAGTGGGAGAACTTCGTCATCAGCCTCAAACGTGTTTTCCCTGACCGTCCCGTGGTCGATATCGAAGACACGCACCCGATCTTCCATGTTCTGTACGACCTGGACCAGAAGGTTCAGGTGCCCGGCCGTCAGTATTTAGGTTCCGGCCGGACCTACGAACAGGATGGAATCGAACCCCGCTGGCGCGGCGTATTCGATGAAAAAGGCCGCATTCAGGTAGCCATCTGCCACAATATGGACCTCGGCGATGCATGGGAATGGGCGGACACCCCAGAATATCCGGAGAAATTCGCGTCGTTGGCTTATCGCATCGGCATCAATTATCTTGTTTACTCGATGACACACTAAACGTCGGCGCAACCTTCTGCGCTCGCCAAGCGTCGTTCGACGCGTGATCCTCGACATCGTCCTGTTTGCCTTCTTCGCCGATACTGCCGGCCTGATGGACCGTCTGATTTCCGCACAAAAAGCAAACGACAACCAAGCGCAGCGATATACCTACGTAGAGCACGCCGACTTCTTCACCTACACTCCCGCGCTGCGAAAGGACCGGTCCGAGAAGAGCGAAGTCATCTTCGTAGAGGGCTTGCAATATAAGAAGCTGGTAGAGCGCAACGGCCAGCCGCTGAGCCCCGCCGAGCGCGAGCACGTCGAGCAGCAAATGAACGAAACAGCCGAACACCGTCGCCGCAACCGCGCTCCCGTGAAGGGCGGCAGAATCTCATTCGGCAACGATCACGCCGATCTCGGCTCGCTAGATGAACTCACCACCCTTTTCGACTGGCAAATGCAAGGCGAAGCGGAAGTACGCGGCCGCAAAGCGTGGATCGTAGAACTGACCCCCAAGCGTAACCTGAAGAAACCCACCGAGCATGAGCGCCAGGTCCTGAAGTTCCGCAAAACGCTATGGATCGATCAACAGGACCACGTGCTTCTACGGATCACGCACACCGTAATCGACAAAGGCATGTTCGCCAAACCCCGCGCCTTCCTCACCATCGATTACGAAAAGCTGCCCCAAGGTCCATACGTGCATTCCTCCGTCGCAGTCGACATCCATCGCCAGATCGGCCGAGAAATCCGCCCTTCAGGAAGGATCGAATACCGTCACTCCGACTTCAAGAAATTCAACGCCGAATCCACGATCACAATCCAAGAGTAAACGCGGACAGTATCTTGAGCAGCGCATTGTGTTGCCCTCCCGGCATCCACGCAACAGTGATAGGATCCTTCAATGTCGACCTATGTGCTCGTCCACGGCGCGTGGCAGTCAGCCGGAACCTGGGACCTTCTGACTCCGTTCCTCTATGACGCAGGCCATCAGGTAGTCACGCCGGCTTTGGAAGGCCTAGGCATTGGCAATTCCAACCTGACCCCCTCGATATCCCTCAGCACTCATGTCGAAGGAATCTCCGCCGTGCTCGCCGACGCGAGAGAACCCGTGCTGCTCGTCGGCCACAGCTATGCGGGAATGGTCATTAGCGGAGCCGCGGAAAAGCACCCGAACAAAGTTCGCGGGCTCGTCTATATCGACGCATTCCTGCCCGACCACGGCCAAAGCGTTGTGGATCTTCTCCCGTCCGAAATCGCAGCTTACTTCCGAAAAATAGCCAGCGACGTGGGTGATGGATGGCGCCTTCCGGCCGGTGACGGCCAACTCGACCTTTGGGGTCTCCAGCCAGGCCCTGCGCGCGATTTCGTCCGTATGCGACTTTGCGACTTCACCTTGAAGTGCTTCGAGGAACCTATCCAACTACCAGCGAATCGAAAGTCTCAGCTGCCCGCAAGCTTCCTCGCGTGCGTAGCCCAAAATTATCCCGCGAGGCCGTTCTTCGCCCCATTCGCAGACAAAGCCCGCAAGTCAGGATGGGCCGTCATGGACGTTGACACCGGCCACGACTGTCACGTTGAGCAGCCTCAACGGGTAGCGAGCCTGTTGATAGCCGCGGCCAACGCGCAACCATAGCGCGGCAGGTCAGCGCAAACGATCCAAAGCCTCCAGCGCCCCGACGTGCTGGGGATTCAACACAAGCGCCCTGCGCCACAACTCCGCTGCTCGAGCTGCATCTCCTGCCTTGGACACTGCCTCCGCCAAACCCATGTGCGCTCCCGCAGACGAGCCGTGCTCCGCAAGATTCAACTCCAAAACCGCGACTGCATCGGCTACCCGCCCCTCACGCAACAATCGAAAT
>DASQDN010000356.1:0-7636 GCA_035634155.1 Bryobacteraceae bacterium
CTGGACTTAAATCTTCCGAAGCTGGATGGCTTCGAAGTTCTTCGTCGCCTTCGACTGAGTGGAAAGCATGCTCAGACGACCGTAATCGTTGTAACGTCTTCAGACGCCCCGTCGGACCGGCGCAGAGCAGCAGAGATGGCCGACGGGTACTTCAGAAAACCACCCGATTATGAGGAGTATCTGAAGCTGGGAGACTTGTTGAAGCAAATCGCACAGGAGAAGGGGTGGCTTTAGAGGCAGCGGCGTCGGAGCCTCCGAACGGAGGCTCCGTTCCGCAACCGGTTACTTCGCAGTAGTGGTTTCTGTAGAGGACGCTCACCGGTAGGCGGACATCGCACGGCCTGTCGCCGGCGGCACGATGAATGGCGGGATTGCTCTTGCCGGCTGCGCAGGGGCGGCGAACACCCGCAGGTGCAGACTCCTTTCTGAGCGCAAAGTCCCGCGACGAATGCGCCCGAACGAAGTAGGCGGTCGCGGTTGTGGCGGAACTACCGTTGTTGTCCAGCGGATAACCTTCGTCCAGAATGCACCCATGCCCGCCCGAGACTGATTGAAGCGGCGCAAGCGCTGCCGGCGTATTCACTGTATGCTTGGGTGTTGTACGCGGTGAAACCGAGAAGGGGTGCATGCCTGCGTTGCGCAAGTCCAAAGCGTTCTTTCGATTGTTGGTAGCCGATGACAATCCTGCTGACATCCGCCTGCTGAAAGAGGCGTTTCTTTCCATAGCCACGCCGCATTGTATTCACGCTGTTGAGGACGGAGAAGAAGCCCTGGACTATCTTTTCGCACGCGGGAATCACGCTCAGGCGCCGCGACCGGATATTGTGCTGCTCGATATAAACATGCCGAAGCGGAACGGTCACGATGTACTGCAGGCAATCAAGAGCGACGCCACGCTCAAGCACGTCGTCGTTTTGATGTTCTCCGGTTCAGCTGCCCGCTCTGACGTTCTGCGAGCCTATACCGCGCACGCAAACTCTTACGTTGCCAAGCCGCAGTCACTGGGAGAATACTTCGATCTGGCCAAAGCCATTGATGAGTTCTGGGGTCGAAGCTCGTTGCTGCCGCAGCGTTTTTTGTGAGTAGTCCTCGCATGTCACCGCCCCTGTTCCAGCGAATGTCGATGTTCTATGCCTGTTTGGCCGAGGCGGCAACGGAGCAGGCATACGTATCCGGCTAAGCTCAACAAGCACCGCGTCAACATGGATAGTCAAAGCTATCGCGAGCCAAATCGGTTAATTTGCCGGTTGGAGGGCTCGATTTGCGCACGTTAACTGGTGATACATTCGCGATTGCTCTTCGGCAATCCGGTCCCAGTTAAAGCGCGCTTCCGCGGTGGCTCGGGCAGAGCGGCCCAGTTGTTCACGTTCGCCCGCGTCGTTTAGAAGATGCAGGATAGCCGCGGCCATTCTCTCTGGATCATCCTCGATAATTACGTCGACGCCGGGTTGCAAGTCCAATCCGTTTATGCCCGCAGTAGTGCTGACGATGGCTTTGCCCATTGCCATCGCTTCCATGATCTTGATGTTAGTGCCAGCCGATGCCAGGAGCGGAGCTATCACGATGCCCGCCTTCTCATACGCGGGGCGCACGTCGGCAACGAAGTCGTCAATAATGACTCGCTCCATCTCGAGAGGAAACGTGATGTGCTCGCGAAACTGCTGGTAGCGTGTACGGTGTTGCGATCCCGCGATGATGTGCAGGACGGGTCGACGGGATTGCAGCTTCGGCCAGACTCCGCGGAGGAAGTGATCGACGGCTAGAAGATTCGGTAGATGCGCGAAGGAGCCGATAAAGAGAAGGCGTTCCGGATCCGGTGGAACTGACGAGGGGCGGTAGCGCTGGATATCGACGCCGTTGGGCAGCGTCACAACCTGGCGAGCTCCGCGGATGGCCGCACGATCCTTGTCCGACATCACCACGACACAATCAGTGTCACGCCACGCCGATGTTTCGAACTTGCGCCAGCGTTCAAGCTGATTACGGATCTCCCAATCCTCCTTGTAGTTCAGCAACTGCTGATACAGGTCGATAGTGATGTCGTGTTCCACCATGACGGTCCTGGCCGGGGCGCAGTCGGCGGCATACACGGCCATCTGCGTGAACTCCAATTGAACGATGGACGGCTTCCACTTGCGGAGCGTCTGCTGCAGGGCGCCGCGGAAGGCAGGTGTATCGAACTCTTCCACGACGTCAGGCCGGCCGCGCTCCCGTCGAACGTGGCTGCCGATGCGGCGTACCTGTACGATCTCCGCGCAGATGTCGAGCAGTTCGGCCGGGGGCTTGTGGATTTCATCTACGAATGTAATCAGGACCTGAGGGAAGTCGGCGGCGGTGCGACGCATCAGGTTATACATGCGTACGGCTCCCCCGTGGGAAAGCGGGAAGGGCATGTAGGCGGTGGCGATGAGGATCGGCTGCTGTTGGATTCCGTTTGCCGCGCGACCCGGGAAAACAGCGACATCGCCGCTGCCGAGGGCCAGAATGCGCTCCTCATCGAGAAGCGGGACGGCGGCGGGCGGCACGGCGATCGCGTACCTCGTCATTTCTTTGGCTTCCTGCAGGGCGGCCAGGGAAGGAGCGTGATGCTCAACCGCGGCTTTCCAGTTGAGGCGCTCGATGGCATGACGCCAGAGATGCTCGAACAAATCGGGGCTGGCGATAGCGCTGGCGAGGAAGCGAAGGTAGTTGCGTTCTACGATCCGGTCCAGATCCTCAGCGCTGAAATACCGCGAGGTGGTGGAGCGATGGTAGTGCGTCACGCGCGAGGCCGAGACGAACACGGTGGGCCAGCCGCGCTGCCAGGCTCGGAAACCGATGTCTAGATCTTCCACGTAGGCAGGCTCGAAGATCAGACTGAAGCCGCCGAGCGCATGGAGCTTGGCCCGATCGTACAGTGAGCATCCACCGCTGCCGTAAAGCACATAGCTGCCGTCTTCCCCGTCCACAGGCGCCGCGCAGTGGACTGGAAAATCGTGCGCGCCGGGATCTGGCATCATCACGGCTTTGCCGGTTTCTTCGCGGCGTTTTCCTTCGGGGAAGAAGATCTGGGCGGTCGCGCAGAAGAGATCGGGAACAGCGTCGAAGGCACGTTTCAAGGGCTCGACGAACCCGTCGTGCGGGATCATGTCGTTGTTCAGCAGCAGCACGTGCGAGTAGCGGGCCATCGCGATCCCGCGATTCACGGCGGCGGCAAAGGATAGCGCTTCGCCGGGAGCTTCGACGCGCACTCGGGGATGTGTTCGCGCCAGGAAATCGGCGGTGCCGTCATCCGAGCCGTTGTCGATTACGATAATTTCCTCCGGCTCGCGAAGGGCGGGCAGCAGTCGGGCGAGCAGATCGCGTCCGTTACGGCTCGGGATGACGACGGAGATGCCGGCTGGTCCTCCAAGGCTGGGGCTGGGAAGAGGCGTGATTCGCGGGAGGCTCCGCTTTTCGGCGGCAATCGCGCGGCCGGCTCGGAGCGCGGATCGGTGGGCAAGCGGGCGACGGAATTCGGAGGGATGGCGAAGCCGCCACAGGAAGGTATAGAGTCCGCCACCGGGATGCGTGTGCCAGACGATCTGCTCACGGGTCTTCCACTTCAGGTAGCGCAGGGCCGATACCCAAGAGTTCGGCCGCAGGGTAAAGTGGTCGAGCGTTTCCGAATAGAAGAGCGTTCGTAGCGGGGCTACGCGCATGGCCAGGCGGCGGAGCGGCGCGCATCCCGAGTGGGGTTGCAGCGACACGGCGCAGTAGCCGATCTCGCGTCCGGCGAGTGCGGCCCTGATCGCGGTCAGATTCGCGGCGTTGCTGCGCTGATAGCGATAGGCAATCCAGCGGCCTCGGGGAGGCGGGAATTCGGATACCACCCAAAGCTCGGAAGTAGGATCGATTTCGGAGAACTTGTCAAGAAAAGGACCGACGTGCTCCCGGAAGCACGACGCGAACGCCACCTTGACGCGCTGGCTCAAATGACGGCCTGAACGATGGCGCGGCCGGACAGATGATCCTGCCACCAGGCGTGCGCCTGGGAACAAAACGCTGTAGAAACAGGATTGGTGAACGGCGTCATCTCCCCGTTGCGGCGGCCGAACCAGAATCCGCCATGATGCGGCGATCGCGGATTTTCGATTTGGAACTGCTCGATGGCATGGGCCTCTTCCGCGGCCTCTTCTTCGTTCAAAGGCAATCCGGCATTCTGCGTGGCCAGCAGGCGGACTCGCAGAAGCTGCGCGTTAACGTCCGAGCGCTCGAACACAGGACGGATTTCCCGGAGATACGCGCTGACTTTGTGGATGCCCGCGGCGATCGCATTCCGGACGGCGGGCCTGTCCACCGCGGGGAACATCGCTTCGAGGAAGTAGCTGTAGGCGTGCAGCCGGTCCATAGTTTTCTCCGGCGTGTCGGCAGGGAGGAACTCGGCTTCGGTCGCCAGAGCTTTGGTGAGCGCGGCCTGATAAGCGCGCTCAAAGCGTGCATCGCCGGTGACTTGGTGGAGTTCGTGCCAAGCCAGCGCCGACTTCAACTGGTAGCAGCCGGGCCGGCGAGACCATTGATCTGTCCATTGCAATGGATACTTCCCGGGCAAATTGAGGATCGGGTGCCAGGTGTCGCCAGTGGCGAAGTCGCGGATCATGGACTCGCCGGCGAGTTGAGCGACCTCGGCGTAGCTGTTGTCGCCGGTCGCGCGTGTGAGTTGGAGAAGCCCGCGGACAATAATGCCGCAATCGAAGAAGTAGGTGAGCGGCTGGGGCGCGTCTCCGTCGCCCGCGTACTCGTACGGGAAGGTTTTCAGGGAGGGACTCCAGGCCGTGTCCACCAGAAATCGGCCACCACGAACGGCAGCTTCGAGCAATGCCGGGTCGCCGACGCGCTCGTGGAGAAATACGAGCGAGCTTACCGCGTAACCTGTGATTTCAGTAGAGGTTCGTGCGTTTCGACCGACGTCGGAGTGATGGAATCGGGCCACTCCGCCGTGAGGCTCCTGAATACCGGATTGAAGAAACCACTGGCCCGCCCTGGCAGCCAGGCGCGGGTCGAGTGAGGACAAAGCTTGAGGCAAGAGAAAATTCCTGGAGATGTACCCTGTTCCAGCATTTTAGCATCCACGACTATGTGCGCCCAAAAGCGCGCATACTAGAGAGACGATGAAACTCTGCTTTGCCGGGGTGCTGCTGGCCGCCACGCTGGCCGCACAACCGGCCCAGACCGAGGTGACGCCGCCGATTGTGCAAGGCACACTCACGTCCGCCGAGAACGGCGCGCTCGTGGTGAGCCGGGCGACGGGCGGGCCTGTGCGCTGCGGGTTCGATACGCACACCTGGATTGAGCAGGACCGCAAGAAGATGTCGATTGCCGCGCTGGAGCCTGGCATTGCCGTGGAGGCGCTGATGGACCTTCGCTCCGGCCGCTGCTACACGCGAACGATTCGGTTGTTCCCAGGCGGCTTGCAGGCGATGGCTCGGCGGGCGCCGCTGCGTCCGGTCCGGTCGTTGATCGACAACATCTACCCGCGCGGCAATCTGACGTTTGGCGGCGTGGTGATACGGCGCAGTCCCACGCTGCTGGTGCTGCGGACACGCACGGAGCCGGAGAAGATGGTTCGCCTTCGTGAAGATACCCGGTTTCTCGAGAGCGGCACTCCGGCCACCTCGGCTGATGTTGTGGTGAATACCCGCGTTTTCGTTCGGGCTGGAAAGAGCTTCGACAATGACATCGAGGCTTACCAAGTGATCTGGGGCGAGATCGAGGGTCCTAAGACGAACACCGTTTATTAGACATCCAGTTCCTGGTCCAGAACCGGCTTGATGTCTACCACTGGCGTTCCGTCGATTGCTTCTAACGCGTCCAAGTCTACGAAACCGATGGCAGGATCGATTGCCAGCACGCGCGCGCGGTGGAGGCCGATCGGATTGGGCCGATCGGGCGAGCGCGTGCCGAAGACGCCTGTCAGCGGGTTTGCGGGTTCGCCGCGAGGACGGACTTTCAGGACGGACCGGCGGGATTGGTGGAGCCATGTGAGGATGCAGATCTCGTCTCCCGCACGCATGCCGTCGAGTGCTTCCAGGTAAGGCGGGCTGATCGTCACCCTCGCTGGCGGGGCGTTTTCGTGCGCTTGCCTCGGGGCCCCGGAGCGATCCTTGAGCGTGGATTCAATCCTGCCGATGGGCTCCATGGTATATCGCGCGTCGCTGTCCATATGGTGTTTAGTATGCTTGGTAGCCGATGGCTGATGCAGCCCGTGGCTTGGAAGCGGCCTCATCTCCGCTGGACCGGTACCTGCAGCAATCGGGCAGCCCGTGGCGCAGGGTCGGCGCGCGATTCCTGGATCAGTTGATGCTCGTGAATCTGCCGGTGACACTCCTGTTGGCCGGCTCGGAGGCGGCTTGGGGGTTCTTCGCAGTTTTGCTTTGGCAGGCTGCGTGGATTGCGCTGGAAGCGCGGATGCTGAGCCGATTCGGCTCCACTCCCGGTAAATGGGTTTACGGGCTGCGTGTCGTGCAGACAGACGGCGCCAAGCTCTCATATGGGACGGCGTTCCGCCGCGGCTGGTCGGTTCTGTTTCTCGGGCTGGGCGCTGGGCCATTCGTTTGGTTCACAGGACCCTTTGCGTTTTGGCGGATTGTGGATCGCGGAATCACGCCTTGGGATGCCGACTGTGAGAGTGCTGTCGAAGATGCCGGCTTCAGCGTCGTTCGGGCCGCGGCCGGCATCATCGTCACTGCCGCACTGTGGCACTGGTTTTCACGGCTGGGATGGAATGCAGAATGACGCGCCGAAACTCTTACGTGTTGGCGAATGTATTCGTGGGCGCGGGGCTTTTGCCGGTGCTTGGCGGACTTGTGGCTCCGGTAGGCGTTTCAGAAATCTTGTACGGCTTAGCTCTCGTGATGAGTTCCACCGCGTGGTGGTCCCTGGTTGATAGTTCCCAGCGACTCGGGCTGTTGAGTCCCCGTCGGCGGCAGCTTGAGATCGCCGCGGTCAGCCTGGGGTGCGTGGTCCTGCTTTGGACGGTGTTCGCGAATCCAGGTTGGCGCTTCGAGATCCTGGTCGGCCTCGTGATGCCGGTCGCCTACGCGTGGACGTTATCCCGGCAGCACCGTCAGTCGTGATCTACTTCTGAACCAGTTCGTCTTTGGCGACCTTGCCGTCGCGGACGAAGACGATTCGGTGAGCGTGGAGCGCGATGTCGTGCTCGTGGGTGACCAGAATGATCGTGTTGCCTTGCTGGTGCAGGCGCTCAAACAGCGCCATGATTTCGTTGCCGGTGGCGGTGTCCAGGTTACCGGTGGGCTCGTCCGCAAGCAGGATCGAGGGCCGATTCACCAGCGCGCGGGCGATGGCAATGCGTTGGCGCTGACCACCCGAGCACTCGTTCGGCTTGTGATGCATGCGCTTTTCCAGGTCGACCGCGGTGAGGGCTTGCCGTGCTCGTTCCAGCCGCTCCTCTGCCGGAATCCCGGCGTAGATCAGGGGCAGTTCGACGTTGTGCAGGGCACTGGCGCGGGGCAGTAGGTTGAACGTTTGGAATACGAACCCGATCTCGTGATTGCGGATGCGCGCGAGTTCATCGTCCGACATCGCGCTTACGAGCTGGCCGTTGATGAAGTACTCGCCACGCGAAGGCGTATCCAGGCAGCCGATCAGGTTCATC
>DASQDN010000357.1:0-4636 GCA_035634155.1 Bryobacteraceae bacterium
ACACTGAAGGGCATGGAGTTGCACGAGTTAGCGGCGAAGCTTGGATGTGAGGTGCAAGGTGACAGTTCGTTAATGATCCGAGGGGTCGCCGGAATAGAGCAGGCAGGCCCCGACCAGCTCACATTTCTCGCCAACCCCAAATACGCGCACAAGGTGAAGCACTCGCGTGCCGGCGCGATTCTTGTCTCGCAACCGCTGCGCGATCTGCCGATTGTAAGTGTCGTTTCTTCCAACCCATATCTGGATTTCGCGCGCGCTCTCGCGCTCTTCTATCAACCGCCGCGCCCCGAACCCGGCATCCACCCTCTGGCATTCATCCACGAGACGGCCCAGGTGGGGGAAAATGCCTCAATCGGACCGTTCGCCTGTGTCGGTCGCAACGCGCGGATCGGCGGAAATGCCGTCCTTCACCCGCACGTAGTCATCTATGAAGGAGCGGAGATCGGCGACGATTTCCATGCTCACGCTCATGCGTCCGTGCGAGAGTTCTGCCGCATCGGCAACCGCGTGGTTCTGCAGAACGGCGTAGTTGTCGGCGGCGACGGGTACGGCTTCGCCAAGCGCGCCGACGGGTCGCACGAGAAGATCGTCCAGTCCGGCGTCACTGTCATCGAAGATGACGTAGAGATCCAAAGCCTCACGTCCGTCGACAGAGCCACCATCGGCGAGACACGCGTCAAGCGCGGAGCCAAGATCGACAGTCTGGTCCAGATCGGACATGCCTGCGTGGTGGGCGAGGACAACATCATCTGCGCGCAGACCGGGTTGGCCGGCAGCAGCGTGCTGGAGAAGAACGTCCTGCTCGCGGGCCAAGTCGGAATCTCGGGACACCTCACGATCCACGACAACGCGGTGGTGTACGCCCAAAGCGGCGTGGGAGGCGACGTACCGGCGAATTCCGTGATCTCCGGCAGTCCTGCGTTCGAAGCAAGGGAATGGCTGCGCGCGATCACCGCATTCCCGAAGCTGCCTGATTTCCTTAAGTCGATGAGACAATTGGAAAAGCGCGTCGCCGAGTTGGAAGCTGCCGCGCGGCGCGAACCCGAGGCATGAACGACCCCAAGATTACGGCCAATCGGCGACCGGTCGCCTACAAGAACGAATCGTTTCTCGACAGCCCGGATGCCCGCGAGCTTCGGATCCTTTCCGAGTATCTGCAGCCGTTGGCGCATTTCCGGGATGAAAAGATCCAGGACACGATCGTGTTCTTCGGCTCAGCGCGATTACAGGAAGAGGGTCCGCTTGGGCGGTACTACCGCGAGGCACGGGAACTTGCCCGCCTGGTAACCCACTGGTCCGATAGCCTCCCGGATGAGGCGCGCCGATTCGTCGTATGTACAGGTGGCGGCCCCGGCATCATGGAAGCGGCAAATCGCGGAGCCATGGACGCCGGAGGCAAGTCCATCGGACTGAACATCGGTCTGCCTTTCGAGCAGTGGCCGAACCCGTACATCACTCCCGACCTGTCGTTCGAGTTCCACTACTTCTTCATGCGGAAGTTCTGGTTCGCATACCTGGCTAAGGCGATGGTGATCTTCCCTGGCGGATTCGGAACACTGGACGAGTTCTTCGAAATCCTGACACTCGCGCAGACCCAGAAGCTGGAAAGCAAGATCACTCTTCTCCTCTACGGCCAGGAGTATTGGCGCGATGTTCTCAACTTCGATGCCTTGGTGAAGCACGGCACCATCAGTCCGGAAGACCTGGACTTGTTTGCCGTCGTCGACGATCCGGAAAGCGCGCTACGCTTGCTTCAGGATGGATTGTCGAGGTTGTATCTGCAGCCGCAATCGCCATTGGCGGAGCCGGAAGCGGACACGCCCGATATCGCCAAGTCGCGCATCTAGTTAGACACGTATGAAGGTACGCATTGGACGGCTGGAGATCGCCTTTGGCGCGGTTCTGGCCGTTTATGTTGTGCTCGCACTGCTCGGATACCAGGGATGGGGACGCCTGCTCGGCCGCATTGCGCTCGGCGTGCTCGGGTTCGCTTTGTCGGTGCGTATCTCCCGATCGGTGGTTCGCAACATGTTATGGCGGCTTCGCAACCGCCTCATCGTTGCGTACTTCTTCATCGCGGTGGTACCGCTCATCCTCATTACCCTGCTGGCCGGCCTAGGCGTAGCGCTGGTCGGCGGCCAGATTTCGGTTTTCCTCGTCACCTCCGAACTCGACCGCCGAACGAACGCAATCCGCGAGAGCATGGCCTTTCTGGCTCGCGAGTCCGGCAAGAACACATCGTGGGCTGGTAATGCGGAGCCCTTTCTTCGCAATCGATATCCGGGCCTGCAACTGCTTTTGCGGGAGCGCAACGCGTGGCGTGACGTGACGGGCTCGCCGGTCGGCGGACCGGCGCCCGAGTGGCCGCAGGGCAGCGGCATTCTGGTGAAGGATCGGAAGCTTTATGGCTGGGGGCTGGCAACGTTTGAGAACCGGTCGGTGATGGCTGTCTTCCCCGTCACCCGCGACTTTCTGGGCCAACTAGCCCCGGATATCGGCGAGAGCACCATTCTCAACCTGGAGACGAACGACGATCTCCTCCACCCCGATGTCGACAACCCGCAGCAGCCGTCTCGCAATCGACGAGTGCCGGCTGCCAACGTCTTCGACTTCCCCATCTGGTGGACCGCGCCGATCGTAGCAGCCCAGTGGGATGCGCCAGAAAAGACCGAGACCGAGTGGCTAAACATCCTCACCCGGCCGTCGGCAATTCTTCGGACCGTGCTGTCTCAGAAGGTTGACTTCGAGCTGGTCATCCCTGTCCTGCTTCTGCTTGTAGGCATCCTGTTCCTGATAGCTGAGGCGATCTCGCTTCTCATCGGCATCTCGCTGACAAGGACGATCACAGGCGCTGTGCATGAGCTGTACGAGGGTACGGTTCGTGTGATGAAAGGCGACCTGGCGCATCGCATCCCCATCGGAGGAAACGATCAGCTTGGCGAACTCAGCGTCTCCTTCAACAACATGACCTCCAACATGGAGCGACTGCTCGTCGTTGAGAAGGAACGCGAGCGCCTCCACACAGAGCTGGAAATCGCGCGCGAAGTTCAGAATCAGCTTTATCCCAAGCGCTTGCCCGACGTAGCGTCACTACGACTGACGGCGGTTTGCAATCCCGCGCGAATGGTCTCGGGAGATTACTACGATTACCAGCAGATCGGCGACACAACCGTCGCGATCGTAGTTGGTGACGTGGCGGGGAAAGGAATCTCGGCGGCCCTGCTAATGGCAACGGTGCAGTCATCTTTCCGTGCGCAGCTCCGCGGTTCACTCGAACTGGCCGCAGGCGCGGGGCACGATGGCGTGCACGTTTCGGTTTCAACCTCGCGTGTGGTGTCGCACCTGAATCAGCAACTGCACGCAGACACGGCGCCCGAGAAGTACGCCACCTTCTTCCTCGGGGTGTACGACGAGGCCACGACATCCATCACATACACCAACGCCGGCCATCTTCCTCCCATCCTGATTCGCGACGGCAAGCCCACTCTCCTGGAAGTGAACGGGATGGTGGTGGGCGCATTCCCCTTCGCTAAGTACGGCGAGAGCCGTGTTCAGTTGCAACCAAGAGACCTGCTCGTCTTCTACACAGATGGAATCACCGAGCCCGAAAACGCCTATGGAGAAATGTTCGGTGAAGAGCGTTTAACCGAACTGCTGGTGCGCAGCGCGGATCAAGACGAAGCGGAGATCGTAACCGCCGTCACCGACGCCGTCCGGCAGTGGACCGGCACGGATGAGCTGCAGGACGATATGACGTTGTTGCTTGTAAGGCAACTCTAGGCATGTCGCGACTACATTGGCGGCTCCTCCTCGTCGTCGCGGCATTTGTGCTGCCGCTGGCGATGGGTACGGCTGGCTTCATCCTCATCGACGGGTTCTCATTTCTTGACGCCCTCTACATGTCGGTGATCACGGTGGCGACGGTAGGCTACTTCGAGGTCCGGGAACTCAGTGACGCCGCACGTATTTTCAACATCGTTCTCATCCTTTTTGGCGTCAGCATGCTGCTGCTTGCGGTCGGCGTGATGACTCAGACCATCATCGAGCTGGAATTCAACCGGTATTTCTCGCGGCGGCGGACAAAGCGAATGATCGACAATCTCAACAACCACTACATCGTGTGCGGTTTCGGACGTGTGGGTCGCGGCGCCGCCGAAGAACTCAGGCGCGCCGGTGTTCCCGTGATCATCCTGGAGCGAAGCGAGGAGAAGGTGGACCGTGCGATGCGCAAAGGCATGCTGGCCGCACTCGGAGATGCCACTCTGGATATTAACTTGCGCGAAGTCGGTATCGACCGCGCGGCCGGATTGATCGCAGCTCTTTCCAGCGATGCCGATAACCTCTATCTCGTTCTGTCCGCCAAGACGCTCAATCCCAAGCTAAAGATTTCGTCCCGTGTCATTGAAGAAGAGGCGGAGGCTAAGATGCGGCGAGCGGGCGCCGATACCGTGCTCGCGCCTTACACGATCACCGGAGCGCGGCTCGCACAAGGCATCCTGCGACCGCACGTAGTGCAGTTCCTGGATTTCGCCACCATCGGGTTGGACGTTGGCATTGAACAAGTACGCGTAGCCGATAACAGCGAATACATCTCCAAGTCACTCCGACAACTCGCGCTGCGGAAGGAGGTTGGTGT
>DASQDN010000358.1:0-7965 GCA_035634155.1 Bryobacteraceae bacterium
TCTGGGTTAGAACTGTCGCGCATGGTGAAAACGAGTGGGTGGAATCTCCCCCAGATCAGCACTGGTATCCGCGGCCTCGATGACATTCTCCATGGGGGCCTGCCGAAGGATCGCATTTACCTGGTTGAAGGCGATCCTGGAACCGGTAAAACGACGCTCGCCATGCAGTTCGTGCTCGAAGGAGTGCGAAGCGGTGGCAAGGCTTTATACGTAACTTTATCCGAAACAAAGGATGAGTTGATCGCCATGGCCCAGTCGCACGATTGGTCCTTGGAAGGCCTCCACATCGTTGAGATGATTCCCGTGGAAGCGCATCTTACGGCCGACAGCCAATACACGTTCTTCCACGCAGAAGAAATTGAACTCGGGGAAACCGTCAAGAGTATTCTCGATCGTGTGAACGCCGAGCAGCCTACTCATCTTGTGATCGACTCACTCGCCGAGCTGCGTCTGCTTGCCCAGGACCCGCGCCGTTACAGACGTCAAGTGCTGGCTTTGAAGCACTACTTCGCCGGCAAACAGACCACAGCTTTGGTGCTGGACGACCGCACATCCGCCGACAAAGAAAAGCAGCTCTACAGCATTGTTCATGGAGTGATCTCGCTGGAACGCCTGCCTCGCGAGTATGGGAGGAATCGCCGCCGCATCGAGATCTCCAAAGTTCGCGGCGCCGATTACATCGACGGCTTTCATGATTACGCCATCACCCGAGGCGGCATGGTGATCTTTCCTCGCTTGGAGACGCAGAGCCATGGAGGCGAGTTCACACGCGCCATGCTTTCCTCCGACCTGCCTAACCTGGATAAGCTGCTAGGCGGAGGAGTTGATCGTGGCGCCGCGACCTTGGTCGTGGGCCCTGCCGGGTGTGGCAAGACAACACTTTCAATGAAGTACGTCGCCGCCGCGGCTTGCCGTGGCGAGCAGGCCGTTATGTTCGTCTTCGATGAAGGGCTCGGCACCCTGATGGCTCGCTCCGACGGCCTCAACCTAGGCCTTCAGAGTTGCATCAACGCAGGCACGCTCACGGTACACCAGATCGATCCGGCCGAAATGTCGCCGGGTGAATTTGCCTATCGCGTCCGAACCAGTGTTGAAACCGATAACGCGAAAGTCGTCGTCATTGATAGCTTGAACGGGTATCTCACGTCGATGCCGCAGGAACAGTTCCTGACCCTTCAGCTTCACGAATTGTTGTCGTTCTTGAACGAGCGGGGCGTCGTAACCATTCTCATTCTGGGTCAGCACGGACCGTTAGGACAACAGGGCTCTGACGTAGACCTCAGCTATCTGGCGGACACAATCGTTCTCTTGCGCTTCTTTGAAGCCTCCGGAGAGATCCGCCGCGCCATTTCCGTGATCAAGAAGCGAAGCTCAGGACATGAGCACACGATTCGTGAACTGGAGATAGGAAAGCCGGAAGGTTTGCGAATAGGCAGACCACTCACAGGTTTTCGCGGAATCCTCACCGGAGTTCCCGAGTTTATCGGGAATGTGGACGTCCTGTTCCCGCCTCCTTCTGAAGGACGCAATGAGCGATCCAAATGAAGAGCGGGTTCTGGTGCTCGCTCCCATCGGCCGCGACGCGGAACTGACGGCTGGAGCGCTTCGCAAAGCAGGGTTCCATTCGCAGCCGTGCGCGCAAGTCGAACAGCTCTGCACTTGCATCGAGGAAGGCGCGGCGGTCGTCATCGTTGGGGAGGAAGCTCTCACCGAAGCAGCAATCGAATGCATCTCCAGCGTCTTAAACCAGCAGGCGCACTGGTCCGATCTGCCTTTCGTCATTCTCACGGCCGGCGGCCGTTCGACCGAACTGTCCCTTTCTCACGCCCAGTTGCTGGAGCGTCTTGGGCACGTCACGTTGCTCGAACGCCCGTTAAGAATCGTCACCATGGTCACCGCGGTGCGTGCTGGTCTGAGATCTCGCAGGCGACAGTACGAGTTGCGCGGCCGCATCGACGCCCTTCGCCGTAGTGAGGAGCGCTTTCGATCGGTTTTCGAACATGCAGCAGTCGGCATCGCCATCTTCGGACCCGATCGCAAGTTCGTGGAAGTGAACGCCGCGTTCACCGAGATCACTGGGTACACTCCTTCGGAGCTGGTGAACATGAGTGAGATGAACATCACCCACCCGGAGGATGAAGCCGCGGCTCGCCAGCGCCACGGCGGGGTCGGCGAAGAGCAACGCTCGGTCGTCGCCACAGAAAAGCGGTACGTGCGAAAAACGGGCGAGGCCGTTTGGGTCCGAGTCAGCACGTCGAGCGTCCACGACGACGAAGGGCGGCTCCTAAACACGATATCCCTGGTGGAGGAAATAACCTATCGCCGTCAGGCCGAAGAAGCTCTTGCCGCTCAGGCGGCCGAACTCGCGCGCTCCAATGCCGACCTTCAGCAATTCGCTTGGGTGACAAGTCATGACCTCCGGGAGCCCATCCGAAACCTGATCGCGTTCTCCCAGCTCTTGTCTTTGCGATACAAAGACCAGCTTGATGCGGAGGGCTTACGCGCCCTTGACTTTATCGAGTCCAGCTCGCGCCGCATGGAATCATTGGTACGCGATTTATTGAGTTACTCGCGCGTGGTGAACGCCGAAGATCGCGGCTTCATGCGCGTTTCGTTGGCCGGAGCCCTCGATTGGGCGATGTCAAACCTTGAGGTGAGCCTCAATGACGCGCGCGCGTCTGTGGTTCGCGGCGATCTGCCGGACGTGTGCGGCGATGAAGTCCAGATCGTACAGTTGCTGCAGAATCTCTTGAGCAACGCCATCAAGTACCGCGGCGCAGAGACCCCGCAAATTTACGTGTCCGGTGTTGTCCGGGAGGGTTTCGTTGAGATCTCATTCAAGGACAACGGTATCGGCATAGATCCCCGTTATCACGATCGGGTGTTCGGACTGTTCAAGCGATTGCATGGGCCGGAAATCCAGGGCACAGGCCTTGGTCTAGCCATCTGCCGCAAGATCGTAGAGCGGCACGGCGGAACCATTCGCGTGGACTCCGAACCTGACCACGGGGCCAACTTCATTTTCACATTACCTACTCCGGAGTGAACTGATCATGGAACCATGGATGACCGGATCCATCACCGGAGTGCACTCACTGCAGGCAGCTTTGTTGTACTGCTTCGAGCATGCGCGACTCGACTTAGCTCGTTGGACCGAGGGTCTTACAACCGAACAGTTATGGCGTCGGAGCGGGCAAGTAGCGCCGGTTGCCTTCCACATCGTGCACATCGGCGGAAGCGTAGAACGGCTGATGACCTATGCAGCGGGGAAGCAACTCAGCCAACAGCAGATGAGTGAGCTCCGAGCTGAGCAGGAGACTCACGAAGTGACGAGGGAGAAACTCTTAGCGCAATTGGAAGAGAAGCTGCGCGGAGCGGAGCAGACTTTGCGTGCCTTAGACCTGAGCGATTTGAGTGCGGTTCGGGAGATCGGACGAAAGAGAATTCCTGTGCCCTTGGCCGTACTTCTGACGCATATCGCCGAGCACACGCAGCGACACGTCGGCGAAGCGATCGTAACGACCAAGATCGTAAGGGAGGCCTGAGAAAGCCTCCTCTTACGAACAACCAGTTAAACGGCGACGGTCTGCTCGCGATAACGGCGAGCCATCTCTTCAAGCGGGATCGGCGTATAGTCACCCGCATGCCCGGCTTGGCCGAACTGGATCATACGCGCCTTCACGACTTCCTTCATCGCTTCGCGTGCTGGCTTCATGTAGCCGCGCAAATCAAACTCTTCCGGCTTCTCGGTAAGCACCTTACGAATCGCGCCGGTCATTGCCATGCGATTGTCGGTGTCGACGTTGATCTTGCGAACGCCGTGCTTGATTCCGCGCTGGATCTCTTCCACCGGCACGCCGTAGGTCTGCTTCATGGCGCCGCCGTACTTGTTGATGACGTCCTGCAACTCCTGTGGAACGCTGGAGGAACCGTGCATCACCATATGCGTGTTCGGCAGCTTGCGGTGAATCTCTTCGATCCGAGACATCACGAGCACTTCGCCGGTCGGCTTCTTCGTAAACTTGTACGCGCCATGGCTGGTGCCGATCGCGACCGCAAGCGCGTCAATGCCGGTGCGCTCCACGAACTCAACAGCCTGGTCCGGATCCGTCAAGTGAGCTAGCGCGTCGAGATCGGCGCCGTGGCCGTCCTCGATTCCGCCGAGGCAACCGAGTTCCCCTTCCACCGTCACACCACGCTCATGCGCCATTTCCACTACTTCACGCGTCACTCGAACGTTGTACTCGAAATCGGCGGGTGTCTTTCCGTCCGGCATCAGCGAACCGTCCATCATCACGCTGGTGAAGCCCATTTCAATGGCCGACTTGCACGTCTCGGGACTATTTCCATGATCCTGGTGCAGGGCGATCGGGATCTCCGGGTACACCTCGGTGGCCGCCATCATCAGGTGATACAAGAAACGGTCATTGGTATACGAGCGGGCGCCGCGGCTCGCTTGCACAATCACAGGAGACTGCGTCTCCTTGGCTGCTTCCATGATCGCCTGGATCTGCTCCATATTGTTGACGTTGAAAGCGCCAACACCATAGCCGCCCTTCTTCGCTTCATCCAGAAGCTGACGCATCGATACCATTGGCATGTAGATTTCCTCCCTCAATGTGTTGAGTGGGTTGTGATGGGTTCCCGGAACGCAAGCGACGCAATCACTTATCTTGCGGAAACTCGTTGTACTTCTGACTTCGTTTCTTTCCTTCTGTAAAACGCTATTTTATCACGGAAGGATTTCCACACGACGCAATCGCGACACGCGTTTGTGATACCTGATGGCGATACCAACATCTCGCATGATCTGGGCCTTCAGCGCCTCGGGCGATTCGAACTTCCGTTCTTCTCGCACCCGGCGCAGGAATGCCAACCGAATCCGCCGCGGAGTTTTGCCGTCGAAAGGCGATAGCAGAAATGTCTCGATGGTTCGCCGCTCGCCGCTGAAGGTCGGCCGGACTCCGACATTGGTAATCGAGTCCCAGCCACGCCCATCTTCCAGATCCCTTGCTTGCGATATATAAACTCCATCGGCTGGAAGAACTTCAGATTCCGTTTGCAGGTTCAACGTCGGCACGGTCTGCTTCGAGCCAATTCCTTCGCCTGTCACCACGCGACCTTGCACCCAATACGGGCGCTCCAGAAGACGGCACGCCAGCGATACCTTGCCCTCGCTGAGCAGCTTTCGGATCTCTGTACTGGACACCATGCGGCCCCGAACATACACGCTCGGGACCACCTCCACGACAAACCCCATATCGCGGCCCAGCTGTTTCAGCAGCTCCACGTCACCCGCATGCTTGGCGCCGAAGCGGAAGTTTTCGCCGACAAACACGCCCCCTGCATGCATGCCATCCACCAGGACCCGGCGCGCGAACTCCTCAGGGGACAAGCCCGCGAAGGACCCGTCGAATGGATGCACCAGCACCTGCGCGATCCCCTCGGCTTCCATCAACTCCCAACGTTCATCCCCGACGTTCAGCAGCTTCGGAGCACGATCCGGAGCCACCACGCGGCTCGGATGCGGATCGAAAGTAAGAACCGAGGGTCGCCACCCGTGTTGGTGTGAAGCATCGACGGCGCGCCGAAAGAGCTGTCGATGGCCCGCGTGAACGCCATCGAAATTGCCCACAGCCACTCCGCTCAACCGCTGCCGGTTCCCGGCCATCTCAGCCAGGCTTCGGTAAACCTCAATCATCTTCAGAGAAGATCCCCGGCCACTTGGATACGCAGCCCGTCATACGCAAGCCGTACCCGGGCAGGGAACTGGCTCTCGGTTGCAGCGTGCGGAAGGTCGTGACTAATGTGCGTGAAAAACGCGCGGTTAGGCGATAGCTGCTCCACGTATTCCAATGCCCTCGCTACCGTCGTATGCGTCGGATGCGGCTTGTGCCGCAAAGCGTCCAGGAACAACACGTCGAGCCCTTGCAGTTTCGCGAGCGACTCGTCTGGGATTGCGCTGTGGTCGGTTAGGTAGGCCGATGAGCCAAATCGATAGCCGTACACGAAAGACCGCCCGTGATGCAAAAGAATCGGCTCGAAGTGCAGCCCAAACAATTCGACACCCTCGGATGTGAGCGGATGCACCGTCAGTCGGGGAACCGCCGATTCAGGGTTCGCGTTCTCAAAGATGTAGCGGAACGCGGCCTGAATAGTAGACAGCGTTTCGGCGGAGCCATAGATTGGAATCTCCTGGCGCTGCCGCAAGTTCAGCGGCCGCACGTCGTCCAGTCCCATAATGTGGTCGGCGTGGGAATGGGTAAACAGGATTGCATCGATTCGCGGAATCTGCTCACGCAATGCCTGCTGTCGAAAATCGGGAGTGGTGTCGATCAGGACCGTCCGGCCTGAATACTGCACCATCACGGAAGGTCGAAGCCGATTGTCTCGTGGATCGCTCGACCGGCAAACCGCGCAATCGCACCCGAGCGTCGGCACACCCATGCTGGTCCCCGACCCGAGAACAGTGATAGTGATCCCTGACATCAAGCGGGCTGCTGCTGCTTGCCCAACTCGTCGCTCACCTGGACAAAACGGAAGCGGAGTTCGGTGAGCGAGTTCTCGATCAGACGCTGTTCGTCCAGGCTCAGATTACCCTTCGTCTTCTCTGCAATCATCGCCAGCAAATCGATCGAGTGCCGAGCCACTCGCAAATCCGGCTTCGGACGATCCTTCTCTTCACCGAAATGGATAAGACCCATCGACATCTCGGCCTGCATCTTCATCGACAGCACAAAGAATTCGAACGTTGCAGGCGGGATGGGCATCTCATCCGGCTGCTGAAATTCCCCTTCGCTCATACAACCCAGTGTACATAAGAGCTATAATGCTTGCCGTCTTATGCAGAGCAAACAATTTCGCCGACTCGTCAGCGCCGCGGCTCTGTTCCTGATCGCCGTCAGCGCTCCAGCACAGCGCCACAAACTGAGTTCAATCAACGCCGAAACCGAGGAAGGCAAGCTGTTGCAGTCCATCGGTCAAGAGACGGACGCGCCCAAGCGCATCGCGCTTATGGAAGAGTTCGCCGCCAAGCATGCCAAGCACGAATCCGCCGGATGGGTGTTGTCGCAGCTCCAGGCGGACTATATCAAGGCAGGGAATCCCGCCAAGGCCATTGCCGTGGGCGAGCAACTGGTCGCGCTCGACCCTATGGACCTCGAAGCTGCATACGCAAACCTAAAAGCCGGCGAGGCAATGAAGGACTCCGAGTCGGTGCTGAAGTGGTCGGGCGTCACCTCCGCCATAGCTCGCAAGACCACCGAGGCCGCCGAAGCCGATTACGCCAAACAAGTGGATACCTATACCGAGTATTCGCTCTCCGCAACGGCGTCGCAGGAGGCCGATGCAGACAAAGCCATGAAGCTCGCCGATGCGCTTGAGCAGCGAAACCCGAACAGCCAGTACATCGTCATGGTAATGCCGCGCTATGCGTCTGCGGCCCGTCAGGCCAACGCACTCGCGAGAGCGGTAGCGTATGGCGAGCGGGCTTATGCTCGCGGTCAGTTCTCGGAAGACATGCTGCTCGTGATGGCCGACCAGTCCATGCAGAAGAACCCGGATAAAGCCATCGAGTATTCGCAGAAGATCATCGAAGTGATGAATCGTCCGAAACCGGAGGGCGTGGCCGATGCCGATTGGGAGCGCAAGAAGGCTGTGACGACTGGGTTGGGCTATTGGATGGCTGGAACTACGCTCAGCGGCCAAAACAAGTTCCCGCAAGCCGACAAGATGCTGCGCCAGGCCTTGCCACTCGTCAAGGAGAATGACCAGCTTCACGGAATGGCGTTGTTCCACCTCGGTTTGGCGAACTATAAGATGGCGCAGGCAAGTAAGAACAAGGCTCAGATTGCAGATGCAGTGGCGTTCTCGCGGCAAGCTGCGGCGGCTAAAGGTCCGCTGGCAGCCCAAGCCGCCAAAAACCTTAAAGTGATGCAGCAGGAATTCGGCGTTAAGTGATAGCAC
>DASQDN010000359.1:0-3745 GCA_035634155.1 Bryobacteraceae bacterium
GGATCGCCTTCAAAGTACGGATCTGTAGCGAAATACGCCTGCGTGATCAGCGTCTTGTGACCAGGCGCGCTGACCAGGTAATGAATATGCTGCGCCGGGCGGTCGACGTAGTGGCCAGGCATCACGGTGTCTATCGCATACACGCCCTGGCTATCCGGCGAGACCTTGGTGCGATACCGGTAACCCCGCGTATCGTAAAGGCCGTGATGATCGGCATGCCATATGTCGACTTTCACGTCCTCCATAAGGCGGCCCTGGGTATTCACGACTTTACCCGATACCTTCAACGGAAAGCCCGCATCGCCTGGCGCTCGCAACACGCGAGTATCCGGCGCCCCTTTACGGAAGAACGGCCCAAGCACTTCCGCCGGCGTCGGTTTGTTCGCCGATGCTTCCGCTTGTTGCCACGCGTTCAGCAACTGAGAATGGGAAAGAGCTGTAGCGCCCACAAGCGCGCCCCGGCTAAGACAAAGTTCCAGCATCTGCCGCCGATTTGGTCTCACAGTCTTCATGACGATTCAGCCTTCCTCGCGGAACGATAGGTTCAGGGATTGTATCGCAAACTCACCTTGGCTTATTCACATCGCGTAAACATGATCCTTAAACTTGTGCCGGCATCTGCCACCGCGGCCAAGCACCGGCATCTCAAACAACGTAGGCGTGCTTCCCTGTCTCACATCAACTCTGAACAAACCCACCCTGAAACGTATACGCCGATCCCGACAATCTCTCCTTCCAGCGGGCTACAGCATCCTCGGCGAGACTATGCTCAATGCAATCCCCCTGCGCGGCTCATCGAAGCCGTCACCAACCGCAACATCAACCTGGCTATCGTGTGGGGCCCACCGCGGCAACCTCGCCGATCGCCGACCGGCCAACCTTCGCCTCACTTCCCGTCACGCGACCGAGTGCCGCTGAAAGAATACCCGTGATCGTGTCTTACGGACACACCTCAGCGCCTCGAGCCCCTCGAAATCAACACAATACGTACGGCAGCCCACGTGCACCACCGGCGGCGTGAAGCAACTCGCACTCAGCCTTTGCGCCGCCACGGCGCTTCTGGCCCAGGAAAGCCTATACACCCCGCTCCAAGTGAGCTTGACGATAAAGGCGATCGGCGTTGACAATACCGGCGCCATCTACTACATCGGCGACACCACGGCAGGGATTCCCCGACTCACCAGCAAAACGCCGCCAGCCGCAGGCGCGGATGGCTCCGATATTTTCCTCATCAAGACCGACCGCGCGGGCGCCAGATTGGCGGGCGTTCTCTTTGCCGGCCCCGCCGAAAAGGTGACGGACGCCGTAGTATCGCCCTCGGGCGAAGGTGTCATCGCTGGAACCACCGGGCCCACGCACGCTGTCGATCAAACCGCTGAGCCCGTCGGCCCCGGCGTCCTCATCCGATTCGACGCCAATGCAAGAGGAATGGACCCGATCTATCTGGCCGACATACCCACACGAGTCGCCTTGAACTCGGCCGGCGAGATTTACTTCGCCACGGACAAACCGTCCCTCAGCCGCATCAACCGCGCCGGCCAACGACTCGACTTCCCCACCGACGCCCCAGTTCTCGGGATCGGCTTCCTTGCAGACGGTCAGATCATAGCCGTCACCGCCGGCGCGGAGACAATCTACACGCCGAACGGCAGCATCGTGAGGCAAAGGCCCGTGTCGACTGTCCTCTCGCTGCAGGATGTCGGCGTTGATGCGGAAGGAAACACGCACTCCCTCTATTCCCAAACCGACGGCTCCACGTTGTTGATCGAAACCACACCCACCGGATGGATCGCCGACCTCCACGAGTTCCCGCTCACCCGTGTCACCGCCATGGAGGTCGAGCCGTCCGGGCGCGTCCATCTGGTCGGAACCACCGCGTGGACCGGCTTCCCAACACGCAATAGCGCGGCGCGTTGCGGATCGGGAGACGGCGCCTTTCTTCTCAGCCTGGACAGCAACGGCAGGATTGAGCAGGCAACCTATCTGCGGGAGCGCCCGCAAGCGCTCGCTGCTTTGAACGGCTCGGCTCTCGTACTTGTGGGTGCGGGTCCGGGGCAATCCCGTTCGCTTTTCCGGTTCACGCCCTCCGCTTCCAACCAACCCGCCCCCGCATGCCTTGTCAACGCGGGCTCCTTCGCCGTATCGAACGTCGCCCCCGGCCAGATCATGACCATCTTCGGAAGCAATCTCGTGGTCCGCCCACCGGCAATAGCTGAGCCCGCCAATAACCGCTTCCCTTTCGAACTCGCCGGAACTCGCATCACGGTCGGCGGCATCCCAGCGCCCATGCTCTACTCTTCATCCGACCAGATAAACTTCGTCGTACCCTGGTCCATCGCGACCAACACGCAGTCACTCGAAATCTGCGTCTCCACCCCAACTACATCCCGTTGCCTGCCATCGACTCCCACGCCTGTGGCGCCCGGCATCTTCGGCATCCTCAACCAGGACGGCTCCGTGAACTCGCAACAAGCCCCCGCTGCCGTAGGCTCCATCGTCTCCGTCTACACGACCGGACTCGGTCCCATAGGGGATCTGCCCCCGGACGGAACCATCACCGTCCTCCTTTCCGGCCGCAACCTGCTCCACAACGTGACCGCCGACTTTGTCACCCCAGCTACCTGTGTTGCAGGCGTATGCGAACCCGGAGTACCCGCCGAGGTCCTCTACGCCGGACCCGCCCCAGGCCTGATCACCGGCGCGCAGCAAGTAAACCTGCGAGTCAGCGCCGCCACAACTCTCGTCCGAGTCTGCACCGTAAATGGCGCCGCAGGCGCCTGTGCGACATACAAAATTTGGGTGGCGCCATAGAAAATTCCGCGTATACTCGACACTGGCCCACGCCAGGAGAAGTACTGGAATGACGCATCTCCGCACAACCACCGCCGCGACCTTAGCTTTGTGGACAATCGCGCAACCCCTGCCCGCTGCCCCTCAAGCGCCCGCGAAGCCTGCGGCGCCCAAGGCCGCGCCGCGCAAGCCTGCCGCCGCAAAGCCCGCCAAGCCCGCGCCGCAAGCCGCAAAGCAGCCTGAAGTCCTGAACAACGACGCGATCCTCCGTATGGTCGCCGCGGGTCTGGACGAGGAAACTATCCTCACCAAGATCAAAACCGCGCCCATTACCGACTTCGCCCTCGACGCCGACAACCTCATAAAGCTGAAGGAAGGGAAGACCCCGCAGCGCGTTCTGCGAGCCATGCTCGCGGCCAAAGCCCCCGCCGCCGAACCTGCGCCAGTAAAGGACCCCGGCCCATCGACCATCGCCGCCACCGAACCTGCGCCTGCGCCCGAGCCACCGGCGCCCGCAATCCCAGCGGTACCGGATCAAGTCCTCGTACGCCAGGGCGCATCGCTCACACCGCTCTCCGCCAAGCCGCAAAAGATCATGTTCATCAAGAGCGAAGCAGGCGACATGAAAACCGCCGTCGCCAACATCCTCCTCAGCGATGTCGGTCTGCAACTCCTCACCATGGGCATGTCCTCGCAGATGAAAATGTGGAACCCGTACATGGGCGATACCATCCGCAAAGCCGCGGTGGCCGGCAAGGGCATCCTCCTGAACCGCGAGAACGAGACCAAAGGCTTCGAAATTGAAACCCTCCCCGGTCTCACCGCCGAGACCACGCTGAAGGAAGGGAAGACCGAGTTCTATATTCCGCTCACCCGGTACATACCCAGCGCCGACTTCGACCCCGCCGCCGTTGAACCCGTCCTCCTCCGCCTGCAGCCCCGAGATGCCGACCAG
>DASQDN010000360.1:0-16947 GCA_035634155.1 Bryobacteraceae bacterium
CCGCACCTGGAGCGACGGCGCATGCGCTCGCATCGACATTCGGTACACAGGGCAGGGGATTCCTTCCGACGCGCTTCCGCGCATTTACGATCCGTTCTTCACGACCAAGGCGGCGCGCAAAGGAACGGGCCTGGGACTCTCGGTCACCTACGGCATTGTGCAGGAGCACGGCGGGTCCATCGAAGTGCAGAGCGAGCCCGGCGCTGGTACACTGTTCCATCTGGAGTTCCCTCTCTCCAGAAAACCCGTGAATGCCTGATCCTACTCCCACGAAGGGCAGAATTCTAGTCGTCGACGACGAGGCCGACATCCGAGAAAGCCTTGAAGTGCTGCTCGAAATGGAGGGCTATTCGGTCGAACTCGCCGTAGATGGCGGGGACGGACTGCGCAAGCTCGGCAGCGCTCGCTATGACATGGTCCTGCTGGACCTGATGATGCCGGATCGCAACGGTATGGACGTGCTTGCTGACATCCGCACGCGCGACCAGGAAACGCCGATCATCATGCTGACGGCGTACGGTTCGGTGGAAGTAGCTGTGAACGCGATCAAGGCCGGCGCGAGCGATTACTTCTCCAAGCCTTGGGACAACGAAAAGCTCCTGATCGATATCGCGACCATGATCGCGAAGAACCGGCTGGAGCGCGAGAACACGCATCTTAAGCGGGCTCTGAAGCAACGCTACAGCTTCCCGAACATCGTAGGGAAGAGCGAGCGGATGCTGCGGGTCCTCGACCTGGTGTCGCAGGTGGCGCCGAGCCGTTCGACGATCCTGCTCACAGGCGAGACCGGCACGGGCAAAGAGGTGATCGCCAAAGCGATCCACTCCAATTCTCCTCGCGCGGATCGATCGTTCGTCGCGGTGAACAGCGGATCGCTGCCGGCCGAACTGCTGGAATCGACGCTCTTCGGCCATGTGAAGGGCGCGTTCACGAGCGCCTACGCATCGCAGAAGGGTTACTTCGAAATTGCGGACGGCGGCACGATTTTCTTCGATGAGATCGGCAATGTAGGGCCTGAGACGCAGTCCAAACTCCTGCGCGTGATCCAAGAACGCGAGTTCATGCCGCTTGGCTCGACGGAAGTCATTAAGGTGGATGTGCGCATCATTGCGGCTACGAACTCGGACCTGCGCGAGCTGGTTAAAGAGGGCCGCTTCCGCGAGGACCTTTACTACCGCTTGAACGTGATCCCGATCGTGCTGCCGCCGCTGCGTGAGCGGCGGTCGGACATTCCGCTGCTGGTGGAACACTTCTTCCAGAAGTACAGTTCGGAAAACCTGAAGTTTCTGGACGGTCAGGGAAAGACGCGCCTGCGCTTTGCTCCCGAAGCGGTGCAGTTGTTGATGGAGCACACGTGGCCGGGCAACGTGCGCGAGTTGGAGAACGCAGTAGAACGTTCCGTTGTATTAGCCAGCGAAGAAGTTGTGCCCGTGGATGTGCTGCCCGATCAGGTGCTGCATGCCGGCGGCATGCGCATCCGCCGCGATGAGAGCGGTCATCTGCCTCCCGACGCGTCGCTGTTCGAGATTGTCGCCGACTTCGAGCGCCGAAAGATCATCGAGTCGCTGGAGGCGTGCAACTGGAGTCAGACCGAGGCAGCCGAGATGCTTCGAATTCCGCTCTCGACGTTGAACCAAAAGATCAAGCGTTTAGAGATCCACATCAAACGCCGCGGCGCTTAATTGAGATCCATCGGCGCGAGGGTAACTTGCACGCTGCTCTTAGGAGCGATGTCAATTTCTTTGAAATGCGTCCGGCTTCCCCAGAGCTTGCCGATGCTTTCGGGACTGTTGTCATGGGGACGCGCAAGCGCTAGTACATAGTACTTGCCGGGAGCGAGAGCGTTCGAGTTCCACACCCCGACCTGGTCGCACTGACCGGACACGATCGTCGCCGCCAACGCAGCTTCGGATGGAACGGTGATGGGAAGCACCAATACGCGAGCATCGCCGACGGCGTTCCCGTCCTTATCCGCGACTTTGGCGGCGATGTTTCCTCCGTCGCGCGCGAGTACGATGCGCAGTGTGGAATCGGCGACCGATCCGGCCAGCAATGGTTCCGTACGGACGTCTACCCCGCCGTAGGTCATTTCCTTGAGGTAGATGTCGTTCGGAAGGCCGTTCAGTCGAATGCGGTAAGCATCCGCCAAGACAGAAGGCATCGCAAAGCTACCCGGGATGGAAGGATTGGAGCTTGTCATCTCTCCCCGCCAGGGAGCGCGAGTTAATGGTTCGAGGCCGACCGTTAATTTTTGCGTCAAAGGCGGGTCCGGCGCTTCGCCGTGCCATGTGACCTCGCCCGCAACCGCCACTACCGGCTTCGCGACCACTGTGAGGTTCCTCAAATCTCGATCGACGATTGTGAAACTCGCGGTCGCGAAGATTGTGGGCGCGGCTGACGTTCTGTTGTTGCTCACGGTCAGCCGGTATTCCCCGGGTGCAAGATTGCATAGCCGAACCTTGCCGTCATCGCCAGTGTTTCCCATGGTGGGCATGATAAACGTAGCGCCGTCTCCCGACGCCCCGCTGCTCGCATGAACGTCTTCAAGCTGGATTGGGAAAGCTTGCGGACCGGCTCCGGCCTGAACGACGCCTTCGGCGCAGTAGGAGGGCGACCGAAGAATTCGGAGATCCACACCTTCCCGCTGTTCGCCCGCGCGCAACGTCAACAATTGAGCTCCATCGCGCTGCGGTGTGCCCGGATAGAACGTGGGTGCGAACGCCGGCTTGCGCAGTTTTGGATCTACGGGCGCAGGCGAGATGGCGTCCATCTTCCTTTCCCGTTTGCGAGCCATCAGAAGGAACGCTCGTCCGGGGCGCACGTTATGCAGCACATATGCTCCGTCATCGTCCGTGGTTGCCATCACGGAGTATACGTATCGCAGGGAGCCCAGCGAATACTCGCGCGCGACGAGAACTACCTGGATGCCGGGCATCGGCTCGCGGTTCTGATCCAGGATCCTTCCTGCGATACTGCCTGGCATTTCGAGCCCGAAGTCCACACCCGCGGCTTCCTGTCCTGGCGCTACGGTGACCATCTTTGTCACGTACCGAGGGAAGATATGCTGCGAAAGGCGAGGCGCTGTGGCCGTGACGCGCTGCTGGCCGGCCGGAACATTCAAGATTGAATATCGTCCCTCAGCATCGGTCTTGCCATTCCGATCGGTCCGGCCGACCGCCACTTCCGCATCCGGGACAGGTTGGCCGCTGGACAGTTCCCGAACGATTCCCGAGACGGCTCCGGTGTCGTTTTGCGGCCAGGCAAACCTCGCCAGTAGCAAGGCAAACGTTAAGGTTTTCATGGAAGGGGTAACTCCACTCTCACGGGCTCTCCGGCGGGTACATCGATGAACACACCGGCTGAAGTTTCATCGGTCCATCGGGATTGCTGCGCATCGGACATCTTGGCCGAGAGCCGATATCTTCCGGGCCGAAGCGACCCAAAGGTATATTGCCCTTTCGCGTCGGGCCCCGCGACTCGAAGCGGTTGGCTTCGGTCCGTCACATCGACGAGAACCACGGTGGCGGCGGATTTCGCTTCGCCGGCGATCGTGACATGAATCGCGCCTGCCGGAACGGCTGTGATAATTAGTTGCTCCCTGGCGCCTGCACTTAAATCCAGCACGGTTTCTTGCGGCACGTGACACGCCTCGCCGAGTCCCGTTACTGCCACTCGATAGCGTGCGGGCGCAAGCCCGGCCAGCGTGAGCGGTTCGGCAAGAGTGAAAGGAGACTGTCTGATAAGTTCAGCCGCCCAGTCTTCCACGCTGGTAAGTGTCAACTGCGCTTGCGATCCGCATCCACTCGGTGGAGTGCGTAGGCGGAGCGTGACGGACATCCCTGGGCTCGCGTCCAGGGTCAGGCCCTCCACGTCCTGCGACCCTACTGTGACACGGGTGCGTGCGAACCGCGCCTCTTTGCTGAGGGAGGCGCCGGATGATCCGCGGCCAGTGGCAGGGCCGGAAGCAAACAAGTCGTAGATTCCAGGAGGAATCCCTGTAAATCGGAAAGCGCCATCTTCCTTGGCGATGGTGGCGGCCACGGCAACGGAAGGCTGCTCAATCGAAGCGAGGGCCAGCCAGAAAACGCCTGGCGTCTTGGGCCCGGAGGTGCTCACAGCACCGGAAACGGAATACAGGCTGGACGGCAGCACCGAAATCTCGATGTTGGGGAACGCTTCGCCGCTGGTGATTGTGAATGGTTGCGGGCGGGCGTTGGAAGGATAGAACTGCACTCCCGATCCCAGGCCGGGAACTGCGCCGGCGTCCCCGCTCGATCCGAGTCGCACGGTGGTCGCTCCGAAGGCGGCGGCGACTAGATACTGCCCCGGAGGAAGGTTGAACAGGCGATAGCGGCCCTGGGAATCGACGTGGGCGAAGCGTCCCGGCGTTTGTTCGGCGCGCGGAGCCCCTGCTCCGGTACGCATGGCATACACCACTGCGCCTGTAACCGGCTGTCCTCCGGCCTGCAGAACGCGCCCGCTGATAGCCCCACAGCGGATGAGTCGCAGCCGTAGGGTTGTCGGGGTCGACGCAGACAGTTGGGTGCGAACACTTGAGGCAATGTGATTCAGCTTGGACACTTCTATCCGGTATTCCCCGTCGGGTAACCCTTCGGCATAGAAGCGTCCTTCGCTATCGGTCTCGAGTTCCGCGGTGAGCCCCGGAATCCCAGTTCTGAACACGCGAACGTCGGCAGACGCGACAGCAGCACCCTCGTGGTCATTGACAACCCGCCCGGAGAGGGTGGCGCTAAACGCGGCGGATGCGACCGAAACTGCCAGTGCCACAGGCACAAATCGTGCGCGCATGGAGGTTCTGGCAGAATATCATTTCTTTAAGTTCCGCGAATTGACCAGCGCACAGACCACCGCGCGAGTATTCCCGCAGACCCGACATCGCCTTCGTTCCAGATAATATCCCCCTCGGGATGAGAGATCAGTGTCGCGGGTTCAGGCGAGAGATTGACATCCAGCCTGAGTTCCTGTCCATCCTCCACCTGCCATTGCACCGCTACAGCGGCCGGCGCGAGTACGGTTGACGAGCAGCCGTGGTGGATTCGATCGATCAACGGGACAATCCATTGGCGACGCGCTGCGAGGATGCGCCGGTACCAGTCGAGCCACGCCGCTTGATCGGGATGGTGCAATTCATTCCAAGCGAGCTTTCCGGATGCGAAGGTTTCGTCGGCCTGCGGGTCCGGAATTTGGCCGCGGCGGGACGCGGCCTGAAACTCAGGAAATTTTGCGAATTCCTCGCGCCGTCCCTTGCGCACCGCCTCACCTAATTCACCGGCAAAGTCGCAAAAGAATGGAAAAGGAGATCGGGTAGACCATTCCTCGCCCATGAATAACATTGGGATTTGCGGTAATAGAAGATACGTTGCACATGCCGCGCGCAACGCTTCTGGCGGAACGCTGGCCGCCAAGCGGTCGCCGAAAGCTCGGTTGCCGATCTGATCGTGATTTTGCAGAAAGGCCACGAATGCTTTGGGCGGCAGGTGCGCAGATGGCTCGCCCCGCGGCGTTCCCCGATAACCCATCGGCTCGCCTTGAAACGCAAATCCTTCGCTGAGGGCTCGAGCGAGCTTCGTTGTGTCCTTGCAATACTCGGCGTAGTAGCCGTTCTTTTCACCGGTGATTGCCGTGTGCAGGACGTGGTGAACGTCGTCGTTCCATTGCGCGGTGTAGAAGGTTGGACGAGCCGCGGCGTCGCGGGCGAGCCACTGGGACTGGTTATGTTCATTTTCAAGGATGAGATGAACTAAGCGGTCGCCCACCGCGTCGTGGACGCGGCGCGTAAGCTCCTCCAGGAGATGGGTTGGACCATCGTCCACTATGGCGTGAACAGCATCCAGGCGCAGGCCGTCCAAGTGATAGTCGCGCACCCAATACATCGCGTTCTGAATAATGAACTCGCGCACGGCGGGATGTCCGTAGTTCAACGCGTCGCCCCAAGGCGTCTTGTAGCGACTGGTGAAGAACTCCGGCGCATAAAGGGAAAGGTAATTGCCGTCGGGCCCGAAGTGGTTGTATACGACGTCGAGTAAGACCATCAAATCGCGGGCATGAGCTGCCTCCACGAAAGCTTTCAGGTCTTCCGGTTCTCCGTACGATGAATCGGGCGCATACGGAAGGACTCCGTCGTAGCCCCAGTTTCTACGGCCGGGGAAATCCGCGATGGGCATCAGCTCGATAGCCGTTACGCCGAGGGATACCAAGTGGTCCAGCTTGTCGACAGCGGCGCAGAAGGTTCCTTCGGGCGTGAAAGAGCCGACGTGCAGTTCGTAAACGACTGCTTCGCGCCAGGGTCTTCCGCGCCACTCGGTGTCGTTCCACGACCAGGACGGGACATCGACGACCCTGCTTGGTCCATGGACATCCTCGGGCTGAAAGCGCGAGGCCGGATCGGGCACCCGCAGCCCATCGGGAAGTACGAATCGGTACCGGCTGCCGCCGCTGGCCGATGGAGCGTGGACGGAGTGCCAGCCATCGGACAACAACTCCATGTCCAGCAGACGAGCTTCGTCCACGAGTTCTACCCGAACGCGGTCACAAGCAGGCGCCCAAAGGCGGAACGTGACACCGCCGTCCGCCTTCACCTCCGGGCCGTGGACGAGTTTGCCCGCTGCTGTCTCCCTAGTAAGCAGTTGTGCGTTCATCTCTAACTCTATGACTCCGCTGCGGCTATCCACGGCAGGAACAAACTGTGCAGCGCCCCACGATGCGATGACCGAATGTCGAACCTATGCGCAGCTGAGCTTCATCGTATAAGGACCGGTCGACTGAGATAAGCTCTATGGTGGTTCGGAAGAGCGAATCCGGACGGCTGTAACGTTCGTTGTCACCGTGAGCAATCGTTGATTTTCAAACGTTTAGACCTGGACCTGTAACCTTGGGACCGGTTTATCCGTGGAGACTTTAGGACCCTGATGCGCCTTGGAGTAGTCTTTACCCTTTTTGCCTGCGCTGCGACGGCCGCGCCCGCCGCCAGCAAGCCCGGACTGGACCGCCAGTTCGAACAAACCGTTCGGCCCTACGTCAACAAGTACTGCATTGGTTGCCACAGCGGCAAAACCCCAGCGGCTCAGTTTGACCTGAAATCCTACGCGAACGTAGAAGCCGTGACGAAGGAGTTCCCGCGTTGGGCCTTGGTCATGGAACGGCTTCATGCCAAGGATATGCCGCCCAAGCCAATGGCCGCCCCTCCGGCGGAAGCCACTCGCCACGTGATTGAGTGGATTGAGGCTGTCCGCGCCGAGGAGATCAAGAAGTCGGCCGGTGACCCCGGACTGGTTCCCGTGCGCCGCCTGAGCAACGCTGAATACAACTACACGATTCGTGACCTGACGGGGCAGGACCTGAAGGTGACGCGTGAGTTCCCGATCGACCCCGCCAATCCCGCAGGCTTCGACAACTCCGGCGAGTCGCTCACCATGTCGCCGGCGCTGTTGAACAAGTATCTGCAAGCTGCGCGCGAAGTGGCGAACCACATGGTGTTGTCGCCGGACTCGATCGACTTTTCACCGCACCCGATGCTGGTGGAAACCGATCGTGAGAAGTATGCGATCCAGCGGATCCTGAACTTCTACTTCAGCCAGCCGACCAAGTATGCCGATTACTTCCAAGCGGCGTGGCGGTACAAGCACCGGGCAGCGCTCGGCAAGCCTACTTTGACCCTCGCGTCGATTGCAGCCGAATCGAAGCTCAGCCCCAAGTATCTGCCTATGGTGTGGCAAATTCTGAACGAACCCAATGCCGTCGGGCCAATCGCCAAGCTGCAGAAGATGTTTTCAAGTCTGCCCGCGCCCGCTGCCAAGCAGCCGGAGGCGTTGGGTGCCAAATGCGTCGAGATGCAGGATTTCGTCACACGCATTCGTAAGAACACCGCGATGCAGTTTGCGGCTCCTATCGTGAAGGGGCTTCCCGCCGGATCGCAGCCGCTTCTGAATTGGAAGCTGCGCGAGTTTTCGATTCATCGCCGTGAATTCGATCCGCAGAGCCTTCGCAACGACACCGATCCGCCCCCGGTGCTGCCCGAGATCCCCCGCTATGCCGGTCTGCACCGCGAGGCGGCGCCGCGCTGGGCCGCGTTGATGGCGCATGCTCGTGCGAAGGACCCGGACCTGGTCGTTCCCGCGGCCGAGCGCCCCAAGTATGAAGCGGAGTTTAAGCGGCTCGCATCCGTGTTCCCCGACGTGTTCTATGTCACCGAACGCGGCCGGTTCTTTCCGGATGATTCGCAGGACAAAGGTCGGCTGCTGAGCGCCGGCTATCACAGCGTCGTCGGCTTTTTCCGCGATGACAACCCTCTTCAGGAGTTGATCCTGGACGAGGCCGGTAAGAAAGAACTCGACCGGCTTTGGAATGAGTTCGATTACATCGCGCAATTCACAGAGCGCACCTGGGTTCAGTACTTCTTCAATCAGAGCGGTGAAGTGCTGGGCAAAGGCGCGGAATCGGCATCCGAGCGCCCCGCGAATCACGCGGTCACGGACTCGGAAGTCATCATCGCGATGCGCGACCGTTATCTTGCGAAGGCCGCGGCCGACCCGACCAACGATCCCGTGGCGCCGCATGCGATTCGCGATCACTACGACCGGATCAACGCGACCTTACGTGATCTGGAACGGCAGCGCGCATCAGCGGAGCCGAAGCATCTCGCCTCTCTTGTGAAGTTCGCGACGCGCGCTTACCGGCGGCCGTTGACCAAGGCCGAGCAGGATGACCTGATTGCCCACTTCCGGACCCTGCGTACGAAGAATCAGTTATCACACGATGACGCGATTCGGGAAGTGGTTGTTAGTGTGCTGATGTCCCCCGATTTCCTGTATCGCATTGATTTGCACAGCACGGCTAGCCCGGCGGGCTCGTCGATGTTGCGGCAGGCCGCGATGAAGACGCCGGCTGGCGTTGAGACGCGGCCGCTCTCGGACTACGCGCTGGCGAGCCGGTTGAGCTACTTCCTGTGGTCGAGCATGCCGGATGAGGAGTTGCTACGGCACGCCGCCGCGGGCAATCTTCGCAAGCCCGAGGTGCTGCTGGCTCAAACTCGCCGGATGTTGAAGGATGCTCGGGTTCGCGGTCTGGCCACCGAGTTTACAGGCAACTGGCTGACCTTCCGCCATTTCGAAAAGAACAACTCAGTCGATCGCGAGCGCTTTCCGGCGTTTACGAACGAACTGCGCGAGGCCATGTTCCTCGAGCCGGTGCGGATGATCGAGGACGCCGTGAAGAATAACCGGCCGATTCTCGATCTCCTCTACGGCAACTACACGTTTGTCAATCCGGTGCTGGCGAAACACTACGGCATTCCGGACGTGAAGGGCGACGCCAACGATTGGGTTCGTGTTGAGAATGCGTCCCGCTTCGGCCGCGGTGGCTTGCTGCCTATGGCCGTGTTCCTGACGCAGAACTCGCCCGGGTTGCGGACCAGCCCCGTGAAGCGCGGGAATTGGGTGGTTCAGCGGCTGCTCGGAGAGATAGTTCCGCCGCCTCCGCCAGTGGTTCCCGAGTTGCCCGAGGACGAAGCTAAGTCCGAACTGCCCGTGCGCGAGATGCTGGCCAAACATCGCGAGAACGCCCTGTGTGCGGCATGCCACGCGCGCATCGATTCGTTTGGCATTCCTTTTGAAGGATATGGTCCGGTGGGCAATCTCCGCACCAAGGATCTGGCAGGCAGGCCGGTCGACACGGCTGCTACGTATCCTGGCGGCTCTGTGCGCGACGGCGTGGAAGGCTTGAAGTCTTTCATCCGCGAGCGCCGGCAGAAGGATTTCGTCGCCAATGTGAGCCGCAAACTGCTTGCTTATTCTTTGAACCGGTCGCTGCAGTTATCGGACGAGCCTTTGATCGAGCGCATGCAGCAGCAGGCCGCGGCCAATGAATTCCGCTTTAACTCGCTGGTGGAAACGATTGTCACCAGCCCGCAGTTCCTGAACCGGCGCAGCCCGGTGGCGCAACAGCAACAACACGCACGCGAATCCAAGTTAGAATCCAGGAAGGCCAAGTCATGACGAAGAAGTCCCCCTTCTCCCTTTCCCGCCGCGCGGTCCTGCGCGGAGCCGGCTGCACAGTAGCGCTGCCGTTCCTCGAGTCGCTCCACGCTTTAGCCGATACTCCGCCGGCGTCGGCGTTTCCGAAGCGCTTCGGTGTTGTATTCCTTGGGAACGGCATCAACGAAGACCATTGGAGCGCTTCAGGCCAAGGCGCAGCGATGAAGCTGAGCAAGACGCTTTCGCCTTTGGAGCCGCTGAAGGAAAAGATCAACGTCATCGACGGCCTGTATGTGAAGGCCCTCACCGGGCAGGGGATTCACCCGGGTCAGACGGGCAGCTTGTTGTCCGGAGCGAAGATCAGCCGCGGCGCGATTATTCACTCCGGCATCAGCGTCGACCAGATGATCGCCAGCCGAGTGGGTGAAGACACGCCGCAATCGAGCATCGTGCTTGCCTGCGAGCAGCCCATGACCGGCTATCACGAGACGAACTTCTCCATGGCGTACAGCTCGCACATCTCGTGGCAGAGCCCGGACTCGCCGGTGCCGGTTGAAGTTTATCCCGCGCAGGCATGGGACAACCTGTTCGACAATCGCGGCAGTCTGCTGAACATCAGCGTTCTCGATCGCGTGAAGGATCGCGCGCAGGACCTTTCAAAGAAGGTCAGCGCGACCGACAAATACAAAGTGGATGAGTTCCTGACCAGCGTGCGCGAAGTAGAAAAGCGCGTGGAAGGGATGCGGAAGGGGCAGGCGGCCGCCGAGGATGCAGCCAAGGGGAAGAACACGATTGCCGCGACCATGGATCGGCCGGCCAATGGTCTTCCGGAAGATCTTCGCGATCATTCGCGCCTGATGTGCGACATCATTGCGATTGCTTTCCAGACCAACAAAACGCGCGTTGCGTCGCTGTTGATCTCGCGCGATCTTTCGGCCATGTATTATCCGTTCCTGGAAGTGAAGGAAGGCCACCACTCGGCGTCGCACAACAACCAGTCGGATGGATACGAGCGGATCGCGCGGTTCCATGTGAGCCAGTTTGCGTATCTGGCTTCGAAGCTGGACAGCATGAAGGAAGGCAATGGGACGGTGCTCGACAACTCATGCCTGATGTTCCTTTCGAATATGTGGATCGGCCGCAAGCATGATAACTTCCGGCTGCCGCTGGTGCTGGCGGGCGGTCTCGGCGGGACGCTGAAGACGGGGCGCACGCTCGACTACCTGAAATCCAACGAAGACAACCGCAAAATGTGCAGTTTGTACTTGTCCCTGATGGACCGGTTCGGAATCAACCTGAAGGAATTTGGTGATTCCACAACGCGGCTGGAAAATATTTAGTCTTTACTTCAAACGCGCCGTCACTTGGCAGGATCGGAATCGACCTCCTGGCGGGTGACGGCGCGATTCAGTTGTACGGCCTGTTCGTCCGAGCGCTCCTGCCGCAACCGCTGGAACTCCTTCATCGCTTCCTGACTTCCCGCTGCATTCCCAAGCTTCTGGTACGCCCGCGAAAGCTGATAATGCGCGACCTCGTCTTTCGCATTCATTCCGATCGCCTTGCGTAAATGCGGGACGGCTTCCGCGGTTCGGTTGAGGGCGAGAAGAGCCCGAGCTATGCCTACTTCCGCTTCCTGAAAATCGCGGGAGTGCTTCAACGCGCCGGCGAATCTTGTATGTGCCTTGTCGTATTCCGCAGCGCGATAATGCAGGACACCGAGCTCATACGCCGCATTAGCGTTTGTGGGGTCGATGGATAGTTCGCGTTCGAAGGCTTCCATCGCCGCGGCGACGTCCCCTGGGTCGCCTTTGTGCTGGGCGCGCAAAACGTAGGACCGGCCAAGCCGGTAGTGGATACCCGGGCGCTGCGGCGCAATCGCGATCACCTGTTTGTAGCGAAGGATAGCGAGGTCGTATTGGCCCTGGCTTTCCTGTGCTTCGCCGATGGCCTGGTTGGTCCAAACCGATTCGGGCGCAACGTCGGAAAGGGTCCGCATCGTCAGATAGGCGAAGTTCCCGAAGAGCTTGCCGGCGTGATACAACACTTCGGGATCGTTCGGAAAATGCGTGCTCATTTGCAGCGCGATTTCGACGGCTTTCGCGTCCTGCTTCAGCCCGGTGTAGGCGCGCTGAAGTTGGAGTCCGGCCATGCGTCTTAGCGGACGGTCGGCAGTCTGCTCGAAGCCTTTTTGCAATCCGCCGAGCGCCTCCCGGTATTGGCCCAGCTCACACAGCGACATGGCGAGTAGGATGTCTGTCTTCGCCAGGGTGGGCTTCAGCTTCAGCGCTTGCTTCAGCGCCGGCGCGGCTTGCTCGAATTTGCCTTGCTGGAAGTAGATCAAGCCGAGGCGCGCGTGCACTTCAGCGATTCCGGGATTGCTTTGCCGCAGGGACTCGTAGATGCCGGCTGCGTCGGAATAGCGCTGCTCGGCGAGCGCTTTTTCGGCTTGCTGGAGCCGCTCCTGGAGAGATGCGCTCTCCGAGATCTGCGCGGATGCGCCAAAGGAAACGGCCGTGACGATGATCACGGCCGTGCATAGCAGTCTTCTCGATTTGCCGTTCACTCTACCAAACTACTTTAAGCCCCAACTGGTTGATGCGCGCAGCTCGGGCGGATCGTATCTGGCCAAATCGTGAGTCGGCAATGTTGCGTTCCGGAACGCCCCATTGCGTGTGATTGAACGCATTGAACGATTCGAGCCGCAATTGGGTTCGCATTCTTTCCGTGATTGTGAAGTTCTTGAACAGGCCCGTATCCCAGTTGTTGATGCCGGGTGCTCGAAGGATGCCGCGGCCTGAGTTGCCTAGGAAACCCGCGGCCGGCTGCCGGAACGCATCCGTGTTGAACCATTTGCCCATGGTGCGTGTGAAGTTACTTGGGTTGATGTCACCGACGACGTCGGCACGATTGGTGTTCTGCGTGTCATTCAGGCCACCCACGTCCGCGGCGGTGATGGTCATGGGAAATCCCTTTTGCAAGGTCACGATGCCGTTCACTTGCCAGCCACCAAGGAAGGCGTCGGCAAGCCGATTCGCGCTGCCCAGGAACTTCCGTCCGCGCCCCACAGGGAGCTCGTAGACGAAGCTGGAGACCAACCGGTGATCGACATCGAATTCGGAGCGACCGCGATCACGGCGGACATCGTGGTTGTTCAGGAAGCCCTGCCATCCGGCGACATCATTGCCGATGCCTGCGGCAGCGGATTTGTTGTCTATGCTCTTGGCCCACGTGTAGGCCGTCGTAAAGAGGAGATCGGTGCTCCTGTGCTCGAAGCGAAAGTTGAAGGCGTTGTAGCTGGAGTTGCCCGACCAGTCGCTGTCGATGTAGGTGCCGAAGTTGACGAACGGACGACGGCTCAACACCGGGCAATCACCCTCTCTTGGATTCGCGGCACAAAGCGCGGGATTCGAGGGCGAGATCGCTTGCGCGATATTCCTGCGCATCAACAAGTTTGTTCCCTTATTGCCGATGTAGTTCAGCTCCAACGTGCTGTTCCCGCCGATTCCTCGCTGAACTCCGAACGACCATTGCTGCACGTACGGGTTCTTGGGCTCCGGCGACATACTAACAGCCAGGAAGCTGTTGGCGGCCGGGTTCGCAGGACCCAGGTCGGCAAAGTTGGGAAACATTTGATCAGTGGTACGGAGGTTGGTTTGTCCCTGGCTTTGGATGTACTGGCCGCGGCTCACATACGGGTAAATATCGGCGGCGCCGTCGATCTCACGGCCTTCAGCGGAATCGAAGAAGATTCCGTAGCCTCCGCGAATGACGGTCTTCTCATCGTTGAAGGGCCGGAAAGCAAAGCCGAAGCGCGGCGCAAACACCTTCTTGGATGCATCGCGCGGATTGGGCCGGTTTGCGTACCGGTAATAGCTTCCATCGCCCACGATGCCTCGCTCTACTAACGTTTCATCGGCAACCAAAAGGCCGCCGCGCGGGTTGCTCAAATCGCGCCATCCCATTCGGTTGTTCGTCTCATTAGGTACGGTTCGGAAATCCCAGCGCAATCCCATGTTCAATGTAAGGCGCGAGGTCACCTTCCAGTCGTCCTGGAAGTATGGAGCGAAATACAGGAAGTTAAACTCGCGCGGGTTTCCGGAACGTCCCTCCACGCTGAAGCCCGCGGGCTGAAACGAACTCGCGTTCGAGAAGTAGCCAAGAAGCATGTCGGCAATCGCGTGATCGCGACTGGTATTCCCCGTGAAGAAACCGCTGAATGTGAACTGACCAAGGAAATCGTTGGCCAGATCGCGTCGCAACGACCACTTGCGGAAGTTCGCGCCGAAGCTGAGCGTGTGGCGGCCCCGAATCCAGGTGGCTCCGTCGCCGATGTCCCACATAGGCTGTTGACTGGCCTGGTAGTCGTTCCCAGCGCTTCCACCGCCAGCCAGACCGTTGCCGTTGTTGGCAAACCCGATGGCAGGGTAAGTTCGCTGATCGTCCTCCAGGTTGGTGAAGACGCCGGTCAACTGCAGGGGTTCGATGTCGGCAGGATTGGCGGTGGCGCCATGCTGGTTCGCCGTCGCTTCAATAAAGCCGAGGCGGAATTGATTCACAAGAGTGGGCCCGATCGGCACAGAGTGCGAGACTTGCCAGTTCCTGGTCTTTTGGATGAAGAACACATCGCCCATCTCGGTTGTGTTCTGAACGGATGTGTTTGTGTAATCCGAGTTGGTGACTCGGCCGAAGAAGGATCCGAAGCGGCCCATGTATTGATCCGCACGAATTGTGTATTGATCCGTGTCATTCGGGATGGCGCGGTTGCGGATATAGTTTCCTTGCGGCAGATTCGCGTTCGGGGCAGGGAAATATTTGGCGACGGCCAGCCGCGCCAGCCTGGAGAAGCGAGCCTGCGGGATAGTGTTGTTCGGGAACGGCTGGCCCGTGAGCGGGTCGATGATGGTGGAAGTGAATCGACCCGCGAGTTGATCCGGGGTGGGCACGTTCAGGAAGTCTGTGAGAGCGGACCGAGTTCGCCGGCCCTCATAGTTCACCAGCCAGAACGTCTTGTTACGGCCGTTATAAAGCTTCGGCAAGACAACGGGTCCGCCGACAACGAAGCCGGGTTGATTCTGACGCAGTTTGTTGCGGGGGCGGCCGGCAAGGTTGTTGAAGAAGTTATTGGCATCGAGAGCATCGTTCCTGAGGAACCAGAACACGGATCCGTGCAGTTCATTGGTGCCGCTCTTGCTCACGATATTAATCTGATTGGCGCTGAAGCCATACTCGGCCGAATAGGTTGCGGTCTGTTCCTTGAACTCTTGAATTGCGTCAATGGAAAGAATCGCCGCGGGCGTTCCCAGAGCGGTATCCGTGTTAGACGTGCCGTCGAGAAGGTAATTGTTGGAAGTGGGTCGCGCTCCGTTGATGCTGATAGCGTTGCCCGCGCCCTGCCGCATGGAGCCTTGTTCGCCGCCTGTTTCCACTGCGCCATTCCCGAGAAATAGCAGAGATAAGAAGTTACGACCGTTCAAGGGAAGCTGTGTCACCTGCCGCTCTGTGACAACGTTGCCGACCGACGACGTTTCGGTGTCAACGGCAACGGCATTGGCGGCGACTTCCACGGTCTCCGTGACTTGACCGACGCTGACCTGCAGGTCAACGCGGATCACTTGGTTGACGTTCAATTGAATGTCGGTGCGTTTCGCTGCGCGGAATCCCGGCCGCTCGGCGGTGACTGAGTAGACGCCGACCGGAAGAAGCGGCGCGACGTAGTCGCCGTTGGAACTCGTGGTGGTGGTCCGCGCGGTGCCGGTGAGTTGATTTAGTACCGTCACCACAGCGCCCGCGATTACCGCGCCGGACTGGTCTGTGACGGAGCCTGTGATCTGCGCGGTGGCGCTCTGCGCGTGCAGCGCGAGGGAGCCACCGTGCAGGCATACAAGGAAGGTAGCCAGAGTAAACAGCCAAGTGCGTCGCATCGAAAGGATCCGCCCGATCGCGTTCTATGTGTTGGGGTCGCGCCGGCAAACGATGCTACGGGCGTCCCGAGGCGAATTGGACTCTATCACAATTCACGTCCACGTTTATCGATAATTGCCTCAACGTCACGGTTATCAGTTCGGTTCGGCGGTTATTCTTGACGGTCATTTCAAGTCGTGACAGAATGCAACAGCGCCGTTAGGACGGAAGATCCCATGAGTGTTCCAGGCAGCAACGTCCTACCCTCCATCCGGTCCGCCGCATGGATCGTCGTGCTCCTCTGTTTGTGCGACGTTCCCACGGCCGCACAGCCGAAGGTCGACTTTAACCGCGAGGTTCACCCGATTCTTGCGTCCCGCTGCTTCGGATGCCACAGTCAAGCCAAACGATCGGGTGGGCTGTCGCTCGGCACTTATGAAGATGCGCTTGCGGGTGGTCGCAGCGGCGCAACTATCCGACCGGGCAATGCCGCCGGAAGCTTGATGCTCGATCGGATTACAGGGCGTACGCAGCCGCGGATGCCGCCTATTGGCTCGCCGTTGAACGAGAGGGAAGTCGCAACCATCAGTGCCTGGATTGACGAAGGCGCGCGCGCCACTCCAAGATCGGCGCCCGCGAAAGCAAAGTGGGAAGCTCCCCTCGCGCTGACTCGGCCACCAGTGCCGCGGCAGCGGTGGAAGAACTGGGTTTCTCCCGTGGACCGCTTTGTAGCGGCCTACCTTGTCGCTACCAGGGCGCCTGCGCCGCGGCCGATCACAGACGCTCAGTTCGCGCGACGCGCCTACCTGGACATCGTGGGTTTGCTTCCCGATCCGGCCGAGTTAAGGGAGTTCGTCGGCAGCCGCGCTTCCAATAAACGGAAAATCCTAACGTCTAAATTACTGGCGGACAACACCAAGTATGCAGAGCATTGGATCTCCTTCTGGAACGACTTATTGCGCAACGACGAAGGCACTACGTATCACTCGGAGGAGGCATCCCGAAAGAGCATAACCGAGTGGCTGCTTGCTTCGCTAAAAGAGAATCGCCGTTA
>DASQDN010000361.1:0-7050 GCA_035634155.1 Bryobacteraceae bacterium
GCTACACCCGTGGGAGCAGGCGCTGCTCCCAAAGGCGGCGTGGTGGCGGGAGGCGTGCCCGCCGCAGGTGCTGCTGCGGGCTTTGGCTGCTCGACCCGCAGGTTGAAATTGGGCGGCCTAGACCCAGGTCCACCCTCGCCGAATTGGTGTCCCTGTGCCTCGCCCACGGTCTTGTACTGCTCGCGCAGACGATCGGCTTCGGTTGACAGAACGCTCGGTGCTGCCCCTGCTGGTGTGTCCGTTTTCGGCGGGTCCATCAGGTACATCCCGGGCGTGCTGGCCGTCTCCAATTCATTGGGAATCGACTGATGTTCCCCTTGCACGACGATTAGCACTTCTTCCAAACCGTTCTGGAACCCATTCGGCACCACGAAGATCTCTTTGAAGGTCTTGCCAGTGCGGACCACGGTGGCTCGGCCTACGGGCATGCCCTTCGGGAAGATCCGGTCGTCTCCCGACGTGTAGAACATCTCGCCTGGCTCAACCTTCTCTTCGTTCTGCACGTAATCGACAAGGCACTTGCTCTGACCGAGACCCTTGATCGTGCCATGCACACGATTTTTCTGCGAGATCACGCCGGCAGCAAAGCTCGGATCCGTAATCAGCAGCACCTGGGACGCGGTGGGATACGAATCGAGCACCTTACCCACGATGCCTTCCGGTGTCACAACCGCCATTCCGCGCAGCACACCCGCGCCTGAGCCGCGATCCACATAAACGACCCGCGAGTTGGCCCCGGTGCCTGTTCCGATGATGCGGGCGGGGATGGTCCGAGAAGGCGTACGCGCCTGAAATGCGCGTAGCGCCTCGGCACGCTCAGCCGTTTGGAGCTCCGACTTGAGAAAGTGGTTCTCCATCTTCATCTTTCCCAGTTCGTCGGCCAGGCGCCGGTTTTCTTCGCGAACATTGATTAAGACGAAATAATCTTCGACAACGCCTATGGTGTTTCGGCGAACGACTTCCAAGACTTTCGCGAGCGGCGTCACAGCCGTGACCGACCACATACGAATCAGCCGCACGTCCTGGTTTCCCTTCACTTGGTACGCGAGCAACAGCAACTGCGCCATGACCACCACGAGCAGTACGGTGAGATTGCGAAACCGGTTTAGAAGGAACTCCATTTCAAGTGCCGGGCCTTTATGCCCTTATGTTCGCGCCCCTTTACCAGAGACTAGGTTCGTGTTTGGTAGGTTTCCGAGACCTATCTGCTGCTACTCGATGGCAATTCGACGCAGCAGCTTGAAATCTGTCAGCATCTTGCCCGTACCTAAACAGACGGAGGCGAGTGGGTCTTCGGCGATCGATACCGGCAATCCGGTTTCTTCCCGTATACGGCGATCCAGATTCTTGATCAACGCTCCGCCGCCTGTCAGCACGATGCCCTTGTCGCTGATGTCCGCGCTGAGTTCCGGCGGCGTACGTTCCAGCGCCACACGAATTGCGTTCATGATCGTAGCCACGCATTCTGCCAGCGCCTCACGAATCTCGGTATCGTCGACAGTGACGGTCTTCGGCACGCCTTCAATGAGATTGCGACCCTTGATTTCCATGGTGATCGGCTTATCCAATGGATACGCCGACCCGATCTGAATTTTGATCTGTTCGGCGGTGCGCTCGCCAATCAGCAGGTTGTATTTGCGCTTCAGGTACTGCATGATGGCGTCGTCCATCTCGTTGCCCGCCACTCGCACCGAACGCGAATAGACGATGCCGGACAACGAAACGACGGCCACATCCGTGGTGCCGCCGCCGATGTCGACCACCATATTTCCCGAAGGCTCGGTGATCGGCAGACCGGCGCCGATGGCCGCGACCATCGCCTGTTCCACCAGATGCACCTCGCTCGCCTTGGCGCGATACGCCGAGTCGATGACAGCGCGCTTTTCCACCTGCGTAATCTCGCTCGGTACGCCGATGACGATGCGCGGGTGCACCAGCATCTTTCGCCCGTGCGCCTTCTGGATGAAGTAGTTCAGCATGCGCTCGGTCACCTTGAAGTCGGCGATTACGCCGTCTTTCATGGGCCGGATGGCAACGATGTTGCCAGGGGTGCGGCCAACCATTTCCTTCGCTTCGCGGCCGACTGCTTCGATTTCGCCGTTGGTCTTATTGATGGCGACGATGGAGGGCTCGTTCACCACAATGCCTTTGCCCTTAGCGAATACCAAGGTATTGGCGGTTCCCAGGTCAATGGCGAGATCGGAGGAAAAAAGGCTGAATAAGGAGCGAAGATTCATTCAGGAGCGTCCGTGGGCGGCGACTTGGAGGAGTGTACCGTACGCTCCAAGGGTACCATAGCGCGGAATACCATTCAATCCGGCGCTCCAGCGATTTCGTTTATTTCCAACAACGTAGAGAGCCTAAAAGTGATGGCGTAAATCACTGAAGCGGTCAACGCGAAGCAGCTTCCCAGGACCCGCTGCGATTTCCGTGCGCTCAAGATGCCAGGTCCGGTCGTGCGGTACGTACACGGCGTTTAAACCCGCGGCGAGCGCGGGATTGATGTCGGATTTCGGCGAGTTCCCGATCATCCATGTGCGTTCCCGATCGAGGCGCCGTTCGCGAACCAAGGCCGAATACGCGCCTGCGTCCTTCTCCTTCACCACCGCGGTGTGGCCGAAGTAGATGCCCAGGCCGGACCTGTCCACCTTCAGCTTCTGCTCTTCTTCCTGACCTTTCGTAAACAAGATCAGATCGTGGCGCATCGACAGGTATTCGAGCGTTGCCGGCACTCCTTCAATGGCTTCGATCGGTTGTCCCATGATACGCGCGGCCAAACTCATGATGCGCTGCGCGTCGCCGGGCTGGATCTCGCGTTCCACCAGCCGGTCATACCATTGGCAAAGATTGCGCGCGAAGTTCTCCGCCCCATATCCGTGCGTTTTGATGTTCGCCAACTCGATCTCGTCCAGGATGCTTCGGATCTCAGAGGCCGACAGGGAAGAATGCGCCAGAAAGGCAACGAAGTCGTCGAAGGCCTTCTCGAAGTAGATGTTGTTTTCCCAAAGCGTGTCGTCGGCGTCGATTAGAAGATGCTGTCTCACGTGTCCTTTTTCCCAAGGGCGATGAATCCGTGACCGTTGGTCGGAGCCACCTTCTTCACGTGCGAGGCGCGCTTCAGATTCGCCAGGTACTGCGGATAAAACTGATTAATGTGCGCGAGGCGCTCGGCCTCGGATCGCATAGCCAGCAGAGTCTGCCGGAAGCCCAGATCCGCAATGTGCTGCACCACTTTAAAACTCAGTTCAGGATCGTCCGGATCCGGCGTGTCGCGTTCTGTTCCTTCGTGCTTGCGATGCAACTCGAAGCACGCCAAGGCGAGGATGCGAGCATTATGCGGCGCTCGCGGCTGATTGGCGACGTCATCGAAGAAGTTCACTGAAGCGCGTAGATACGCCTTGGTATCGTCCAGGTGAACGATCTCGAAACGGCGCCGACCAAGGCAAACGATGTCCATCCGGCCGTCCGGATACTCCTGTACGACCTTCTCGACGGTGGCAGTGCAGCCGATGTTCAGGATGCCTTTCTCACCCGCCTGCACGATGCCAAACTCGGTTTGGCTTCGTTTCGCTTCGCCGATCATCTCTTTGTAGCGATCCTCGAAGATGTGCAGCGGGAGCACGTTGGTAGGCAGCAGGACCACCTCGAGCGGAAATAGCGGGAGCAGCGTATCCTGCATGCTACTATTATCTCGGTTCCAGCTCAGACCTATGACTGCGATGCGATTGGACGGCAAAGTCGCGATCGTGACTGGCGCGTCCGAAGGCATCGGCGCGGCGCTCGTTCATGCCTTGCGCGCGAGGGGAGCAAAGCTCGCGATTACCGCGCGGTCGGCCGAAAAGCTTGCTTTGGTTGCGGGTTCGGATGGCCTGGCGATACCTGGCGACCTGACTGAAGAAGCCACGCGACAAGCGGTGATCGACGGCACTATCGAACGATTCGGGCGTATCGACATCCTCATAAACAACGCCGGAGTCGGCCTATACGCGCCGTCGCACGCCACGCCGGTGTCTGAGGCCAGGCGGTTGTGGGAGCTGAATTTCTTCACCCCGCTCGACATGATCCAACGTGCAACGGTCCACATGAAGCGCCAGCGGAGTGGGAGCATCGTCAACGTCGGATCGATCGCAGGCAAGGTGACGTTGCCGTGGTTCACGCTGTACTCCGCATCCAAGTACGCGATCGGCTCGATGACCGACGGGCTCCGGATGGAACTCCGCTCCTTCGGCATCCATACAATGACAGTATGTCCTGGGTACGTGAACACGCGGTTCCAGTCCAACGTGATTATCGGCGCGCCGCCCCCGCTCGCTGGAGCCGCACGTCGGTGGGCCATATCGCCCGAGAAATGCGCGAAAGACATTGTGCGAGGGATTGAATCAGGCAAGAGGACCGTCGTTACGCCGGCATCGGGATGGGCATTGATCGTGCTTGAGCGGCTGTTTCCCACGCTTGTGGACCGGCAACTGGAGAAGGTCTATCTTCAGCGGGAACGGCAGTCATGAACCTGAAGTTAAAGCGTACGCCGGGCATTTACATCGTTGGCTTCATGGGCTCTGGGAAGACGACCATCGGTCGCATGTTCGCCGACGAGATCGGGTGGCGATTTGCCGACCTGGACGAGGACATCGAACACTCCGAGCGTCGTTCCATCAACGAGATATTTGCCAACTCGGGCGAACAGGAATTTCGGCGCATCGAGTTCGAAGCTCTCCAAAAGCGCGTTCGTGCGGTGTGCCGGGGAGTGCCGACCGTGCTTGCGTTGGGAGGAGGCGCGTTTACCCGTCCCGAGACCATCAAGCTCCTGCACGAGAACGGCATCACCGTCTGGATCGATACGACGCTTGATGTTGTGCGCAAGCGTGTGCAGGGGTCCGAGCATCGGCCGCTCGCCCGAGACATGGAGAAGTTTGAGAGGCTTTACCGCGAGCGCCGTGAGTTCTACGCGCAAGCTGAGTTCACGGTGACAGTGCCCGTGAATGACTCGCGAGCCGCGCTTGCCGATCTTCTGAAGCTGAATCTACTCGACTAAACTCTTCGGCATCCACGTCGACGTGGACCACACAGGTTTGAGGGCGCGAGTGATCGGGGCCGTCTGCCAGACGGCGTCAACGAGTTCGACTCGCCGGAACTTCTCGGGCACCATACAGCGCCAGTTGTCTGGTGACCCGGCCACGCCCACGGCCCGTGCTGCTTTGGCCACCGTACTGATAGCAAAGCACCCGCGCCGCTCCGTCATTGTTGCGACCCAGCCGATATCCTCGACCGTTTGAATCTGCGCCTGTACGACAACCATCTCAACCAGGCATTGTCGCCTGGAATCTCGCGGGCTCTTCACCAAGCCAGGACGGATTCTGAGCCGTGCCATCGTACACGGACGTCGTCTTGAACAGCTCGAACTCGCCCGTACGCGCTGCCTGAGCAGTTTTGGCAAGCAGCGCCCGGGTATCTGTCGCACTTAAGGGTTTGAACGTATCGATGGCTTCGAATGCCTGTTCGAGGATCTTCATGGAATCGATGCCGGTAATCACGACCGACGCCGGCAGGTTGAGCGCGTAATGCAGGCACTCGATGGGACTTACGGTGTTCGATTGCAGGATACGGCCATTGGCTAAGGGCTTCATGGCCAGAATCGCAATGTTTTCTCGGACAAGTTCGGGCAGCACGAGCTTCTCGAAGCTGCGGAAGTGCGCATCCATGACGTTGAGGGGCATCTGCACTGTGTCGAAGCGGACACCCTGCTCGCGAGCGACCTCCAGCATGTGCAGATGAATCCGAGGGTCCTTATGTCCTGTAAAGCCTATGTAGCGGATCTTGCCTGCTTTCTGCGCGTCGACGAGGGCGCCGTGAGCGCCTTCCTCGTCGAAGATACGGTCCGGATCCTCAAAGCGCAGAATCTCGTGATGCTGCACCAGGTCAATCATCTCGACGTCCATTCGCTTCAATGACTCGTCAAGCTGCCGTGCGGCTTCTTTGCGCGACCTACCGTCGATCTTCGACATGATGAAGGACTTCTCGCGGTATCCGTCCTTCAACGCCTTGCCCATGCGAATTTCGCTCGCGCCGTCGTTGTAGTCCCAGCAGTTGTCCAAGAAGGTGACACCGCGATCGACAGCGGTGCGGATGATGCGAATCGCGAGCTGCTCATTAACGTGCGGGAGGCCGAGATGCCAGCCTCCCACGCCGATTGCTGAGACCTTCTCGCCAGTGTGTCCCAGGGTTCGATATTGCAAGCTTGATGTCTCCGCTTTGCAGTCTACGCGACTGGCTGCGAAATCTGCTCGACAGCCTTCTCAAACTTTTCAGCACGATCCAGGCGGGTAGCAAGATCCGCTTGGGCGATGATACCGACCACTCGGTCGCGTCCGTCCACCACTGGAATGCGGCGAACCTGGTGTTGCGACATGCGGTCGAACGCGTTTTGGATGTCTTCCTCCGGCTTGCAGGTAACCGGATTGCGCGTCATCACTTCTTCCGCCTTCACGCTCTTGGCGTCTTTGCCGCCGGCAACCACCTGAAGCACGATATCGCGGTCGGTCAGGATGCCGACGAGCTTTTTCGACGTGACGTCCTCCACGATCGGCACGGAGCCCACATCTTCGCTTTTCATGATCTCGGCGACTTGAGAGACCGGGTCCGACACCGCACAACAGGTCGGGTCCATGGTCATAACGTCATTGCAGCTTCGCATTTGTTTCCTCCACTATCTAGACCCGTCCGGCCCGTTATCGATTACACAGTGCTTTACCATAGGATCTTGTCCCGTATTTCGTCCACAGTTCCTGAGGGTCCTCAGGGCTGGCCGCAGATATATACAGGTGTGGCGTTGACCACGATGGCAACTCTGATTCTTGAGTTGTCGCTCACGCGCATCTTCTCTGTGGTTTTCTATTACCACTTTGCGTTCTTAGCGATTTCTATTGCTTTGTTCGGTTTGGGTGTGGGCGGAGTGTTGTCCTACGTGATTGCCCCGAAGGGCACGAACGTTTATCGCCGGCTCGGATTCGTTGCGGTGTTGGTCAGCGTTGTCACGGTGATTTCCCTGTGGAT
>DASQDN010000362.1:0-3573 GCA_035634155.1 Bryobacteraceae bacterium
AGTGGTGGGCGGATCGCATGCGGGAAGCCGGATTGGAACTTGTGGAGCAAGGCAATCCACCAGGCATGCTGTACATCCTTGCGAGGCGCACTCGAGGGGACTAGTCCCAGTACCGATTCACGGTCCGGGGGCTTAAGTAACGTGGGGGGCGATGGCTAAACTACAACAGCACATCGGAGATCTGGCATCTATGAACAATTGTTGACGGGCGCCATCGCTTTTGCCCTAAGGGCCGCGGTTGCCCCGGCAGGACCATTGATTCACCATTACGTTTTTAACGGCAACGTAAGTGATGTGGTCGGTAGCAGCAACGGCACGCTCCTGAATGGCGTGTCAGCCAGCGGGGGCGTGCTGACACTCGATGGAGTCTACGATTACGTCCAGTTCGATGAGCACATCGTGCCTACCAGTGGCAGTTACGCCGTGGCGCTGTTCGGACTGGAGGCTTCTGCGGTCTCGGCTTACATGGAGTTCATCTCGCAAGGGCGCCTGCTGGCAAGCACTCTCGCGTCCGCCATTTCCACGACGGACGGCGGCGGCGATCACATTAACCAGGGCGGGCAGTTCAGCAACTTTGGAGAGTTCCTGAACGGCGGGTTGCAGGATGTGCGGATCTACAGCGGAACTCTTTCAGCCCGCGAGGCGCCGGAACCAGCCTCCATGCTGTTTGCGCGGGCGGCGGACTGCTCATCATCGCGGCGCGCCTCCGCCGTCGAGCCTGGATCCACCTCTGCCTTAATCGCGCAGCGCGATATGAGGCTGCAATCTGGATGCGCCGTGAGCCGGTATGCCGATCGCGGCGAGTCCCACGCAAGCCATAATCACGGCGACGACAATGTTCACTCCGAGTTGCCATTGGAGTGAGCCGAACAGGCTCGCCAGCACCTGGGTGAGAACCAATCCCAGCAACAATCCGGCGCCAATGCCAATGCCCACTTGTTTGGATCCCTCCACCAGCATGCTTTTCAGGATCATTCCCGGCGCCGCCCCGAGCGCCATACGGATCCCGATCTCGCGCGTTCGCTGACGTGCAGCGAGCGACAACACACCATACGTTCCCACTGCGCTGAGCAGTAGACCCGATACGCCGCACAGCCCGAATAACAGGGCGGGCACGCGAATACCGATTGCTTCCATGTCCATGATTTCAGCCGCTGTGTGAGCCTGGAACACGGGCGGCGCTCCGGGGATGGCCCGCAGCACACGCATCACTTGCGGAACGGAGTCGCGGACGTCGTTGCGAGTGCGGATAGCGACACTCACCTCTTTGGCTTCGAATTGTGTCAAGGGCACGTAGTAGGCGGCAAGGTCGCGGGCGGGACCTGCCTTCAACGAGCCGATGTCGTCGACCACGCCAACCACCGTGAACCATTCGGCGTTCGATGCTGATCCAGCGCGCCGGAACCGACGGCCCACAGGATCAGCGTCGCGCCAGTTACGGCGCGCGAAGGACCGATTAACGATCGCAACCTTCGTCGCGTCCGCCGTGTCGCGCCCGTCGAATAAGCGGCCTGCCCGGAGCTCGGATCCGAATACCGCGAAATACCCTGAGGTGACGGCCTGCCATCGCGAGGACACGCTGTCCACAGATCGGCCGGCAGCCGCGCGGTCCGAGGTCACGCTGGATTGATAGGTCCGTTCGATGTGCTCGGCTGTAGTGAGGCCGGCAGCTTCCACTGCACGCGTCGTCTGCAAAGCTGCCATCACATTGGCGTATTCCGTCCTTGGCAGTTCAACACGAGCGTTCCAGATCTTCGAAGGATCGTAACCGGTTTGCGAGCCGAGCTGCACCAGCATGGAGCCCATCATTCCGGTACCAATCAGCAGCAATACGGAAGCGGCGAGCTGCACATGGATGAGCATGGCGCCGAAGCGGCCGGAGCGGAGCGTGATTGACTTGGCGCCGCTGCGAATCAAGTGCTCCAGGTCGAGGCTGGTGGCACGCAACGCGGGCGCCAGGCCGGACACCAGAGCCGTCGCAATTGTAAGCAGCGACACAAACGCCAGCACGCGACCATCGATGTCATATTCAATGCCCGCGGGAGCACCGCCGGTGAGCGGCGCTTCAGCTTGCAGATACCGAACGAATACGCTGAGGGCGCCCGTCGCAAAGAGAATCCCCATCAGTGCGCCGCCCAGTGCGAGCACGAGGTTCTCGGCCAGTAGCATGCGAATCAGCTGCGTACGGCTGGCGCCGAGAGCGCAACGCAATCCGAGTTCGTGAAGTCGCCGCGCGGCGCGGGCAAGACTGAGATTCGCGACGTTCGCGCACGCTATCAGCAACACAAAGAAGCAGCAGGTGAGGATCGCCATCAGGACGATGCGAATCTCGCCTTTTACATTGCTTTCCGAGTAAGGAATGACAGCCACCACGGGCAGAGGCGCTTCGGCTGTTTGCGACGCGTGCAGACGTCGGGAGATGACATTCACTTCCGCTTTGGCCGCTTCGACCGTGGCCCCGGCGTTGAGCCTGCCGACAAGGAACGACCATCCTGCGACGGGCGCCGCGGCCGAGTGCTCCCACGCCACCCACACGTCCTCATTGCGAGGAAACGCAAAATGGGCCGCCATGACGCCGACAATTGTCACATCTTCGTTTTCCACTCGGATGTGCTTGCCGAGAATATCGGCGCGCGATCGAAAGCCGTCGCGCCATAGCGCATAGCTAATGAGGGCTGTTCTGGCCGGAGCAATGGCAAGTTCGGGAGTGCCGAGGGACGGTTTCGCTTGCAGCACGTTCGAAAACAGCTTAGGCGACACGCGCGCAATCTGAAGCCGCCTGGAGTTTCCTTCCACTACGCCGTTCGCGCCACTCACCGTAATCCCGCCAAGAGCTCGGAAGTTCGTCTGTTGGGCAAGCAACGCTGGCAGGTCTTCGGGTGAGGTGTCAACGCGGACAAGTTCTTCTACATTAGGGACCGGGAGAGTGGTCCATAGAACGCCTTTCACGATGCTGAAAAGCGTGGTGGTCAACCCCATGCCTGCGCCGAGCGCCAGCATAGCCAAAGTCGTTTCACCGGGGGTCCGTAGCAGGTTGCGCAGAAGAGGGAAGAAGGACACTTCCTCTATTAGACGATGCCGCGTTCCAGTCATTAGCAGCTTAGGAGTGACAATGGAAAAGGTTGAAGACGCTATCCAAGAAGGGCAAGTACGCGCTGAGGGCGCTCTATCACCTGGCGCGGGAGCACGGCCGTGGACCTGTGCTGATCGCTACCTTATCCAAGCAGGAGTCGATTCCGCATAAGTTCCTCGAACTGATTCTGCTCCACCTGAAGAACAACGGCCTGGTGGAAAGCAGGAAAGGGCGTAACGGCGGGTATGCCCTCGCGCGGCCGCCGGAGACGATCACGATAGGGTCCATTATCCGGCTGATCGACGGGCCCCTTGCTCCTTTACCTTGCGCGAGTGAAACGGCGTACCGAAAGTGCGAGGAGTGCGTGGATGAAAGCGTCTGTGGAACGCGCATCGTGATGCGGAAGGTTCGCAACGCAATGGCCGAAATCCTGGACAACACGACTTTAGCCGACGTGTGCAAAGACGTGGATTCGCGGCGCAAGGGGCCGGATGTACCCG
>DASQDN010000363.1:0-2363 GCA_035634155.1 Bryobacteraceae bacterium
ACATAGAAGCGTGCGCCGTTCCGCCGAGCTTCCACGATGAAGGGCCACAGGTGGACGTTCGTCCCAAGAACGTTGGCTCCCCAGGCGATGATCAGCTTCGAGTGACGGAACTGCTCGGGCTCCATCCCAAACCGCGACCCGACCGACACCTGGATGCCCGCCATGCCGGCATTCGAGCAGATCGTCCGGTCCAGGCGTGACGCTCCCAACCGGTGGAAGAAGCGCCGATCCATCCCCGAGCCATTCAGTTTGCCCATGGTCCCGGCGTAACTATAAGGAAGGACTGACTCGCTGCCCCACTCCTGCGCGATACGGCCGAGCCGTTCGGCGATGGCGCCGATCGCTTCGTCCCAGGTAATGCGTTCGAATCGGCCTTCACCCTTGGCACCGATTCGCCGCTGCGGATACAGCAGACGCTGCGGCGAATACTCGCGGTCGAGGTACTTGGCCACCTTGCCGCAGAGGAAACCGCGTGTAATCGGGTGGGTCGGATCGCCACGAAGCTTCGATCCGACGCCATTCTCGACGTTCACCAGGAGCCCGCAGGTGTCCGGACAATCGAGCGCGCAGACGCTGTGCCGAGTCTCGGGCATACGGATATTCTACAGCCAATGTTGTAAACGCGAGCCGTTTGCTTTACGTCAACTATCAGTTGTAAGCTCTGTCTTGAGGAGCGTTTAGGAGATCACATATGCGGTTCGCTGCTCTGCTCGCCTTGGTTGCGCTGCCCGCGGTGGCGCCGGCACAGCATGTTGGAGTTATAAACCCGAGTCGCGGGATGCAGGCGCCGGCGGGCGCGTACCCTTACGGGAACAGCCTGTTTCCGGGGGGAACTCCAGCCGCGTCCAGCCACGCGTCGCGCCTAGGCGCGACGGTAGCGGGCGGCTCCTACACGGGTGTTGGTCCTGGTGGTGGAGTCAGACCAGTCGGAAGGCCCAGAACTGTCGTTGTCCCTTACGCTTATCCGGTCTTCTATGGTGGGAACCCTTACTACGGTTACGATCAGCAGCCGACGAATGTGACAGTTGTGGTGCCGCAGCAGCCTGCGCCCACCGTGATCATCAACAACTCGTACGTTCCCGAGACCGCGAAGCCGGCACTCCGCGAGTACGCGCCAGGCGAATTGCACGAGTCAGCGAGCGTGCGCGTGTATGAGGGCGGCAACGCCCCGGCCCGACCCGAACCCGTTGCTGCCCAGCGAAGCGGCCGGTCGATTATGGATGAGAAGCCCACGATCTACCTGATCGCCTTCACAGATGGGAACATCCGGCAGGCTCTCGGGTATTGGCAGCGCGGCGACACGTTTCACTACCTCACGCCTGACTCGACAATCAACCACGTCTCCCTCGACATGGTGGACCGTCAACGTTCGATCGAGTTGAATGCGGAGCGGCAGCTAGAGTTCGACTTGAAAGCCCGTTAACGAGTCCGATACTCGCCGGCGGCCAGGCGGCGCACGAAGTCAATATCACCGTCGAGGAAGTCGTACTCGGGCAGTTTGTGCGGCGCTTCCCAAACGATTCGTTCGAAGGCCAAGCTTTGCGGTTCGCCTTGGAAGTCGGTCACACTGAAGAACATCAGCAAGATGGTTGCGCGCTTGGGATATTCATGGGAGTAGCGCACGATTTCGCGGCCGATGCGCGCTTGAATGCCGAGTTCTTCCTCTAACTCTCGCGCCAGGGCGGCTGCGGGAGATTCGCCGCGCTCGACTTTGCCCCCCGGAAACTCCCATTTCAGCCCGTGCGAATCAGTCTTGCGACGCTGTCCCACCAGGATCTGTCCTGCCCGCTCGATGACGGCGGCTACGACTTTGATGACGGGTCTCGCCATGGGCAGTGATGTGGCTCTATTGTAGCGTTAGGCTTTACCTATGCCCAGCGAACGGCTCATCGAGCACTTCCGAAACCCCAGAAATGTGGGCGAATTGCCACCTCCGGCGCTCCAGGTGGACGTGGTGAATCCCGCCTGCGGCGACATGCTGCGGCTGTGCGCGCGCATCGATGCCGGGCGTGTGGCGGAGGTCACGTTCAAGGCTCGGGGGTGCGTCGCGTCCATAGCGGCCTCATCCGCGCTGACCGAACTCATCGCAGGGAAGACGCGGGACCAACTGCTCGCGATATCCGCCACTGACATCGAGGCGGCAGTGGACGGATTAGAGTATGAGTCCAAGCATGCGGCGCAATTGTGCCTTGACGCGGTACGTGTATTGCATACGCGCTGGCAAACGATTTGAAATGGTTCAGCGCATGCCGGGGTCCAATGTACGGTATGAATACCCGACGCGCACTCATTCTTACGCTGATCGCCTTTCTGGCCCTGCCGGTCCTTCAAGCTGCCATGGCCACGGGGTTCGAAGGCAAATG
>DASQDN010000364.1:0-3768 GCA_035634155.1 Bryobacteraceae bacterium
TTTCCAGTTCGGTGCCCACCAACCCGGGCCACTTCAAACGGACCGGGCGGCAACAATTACAAGCGGCATCCGTAAAATTCAACGAGGAAAGAATGAAAATCCTGAACATTCGGGACCTGCGCGGACCGAACGTCTATAGCCACGACCCCGTGCTCGTAATGAAGCTCGACCTTGAAGATCTCGCAGGGCGCGAGAGCTATGAAGTCCCGGGCTTCATAGATCGCCTGATCGCCTTACTGCCTGGACTCGAGGAACACTTCTGCGGTCTCGGTCGCCGCGGCGGATTTGTCGAGCGCCTCCGTGAGGGCACCTGGTTCGGGCATATCGGCGAGCTCGTCGCCCTAGAGCTCACGGACGCCGCCGGCATCTCCGTGAACCGGGGCAAGACTGTATCTACTGATAACCTCCGCGTGTTTCTGGTTGCCGTGACTTACAAGTCGGACGCCGGGATGCACCGTCTGCTTGAGATTGCCGTCGAACTCGTGCAAGCGCTGGTGGACGGCCGCGAGTATCCCCTCGAGAAAGAACTGGCAGAGGTTCGTTCGATTGTCGAGCGGACCGGTTTGGGCCCCAGCACGCAGGCCATAGTGAACGCCGCGGTAGCTCGTGAAATTCCGTGGACTCGTCTGGACAACGAGTCCAGCCTCATCCGCCTTGGCTACGGCGTGCAGTCACGGCTGGTGGCTGCCACGATCTCGGGCCAGACCAGCGCGGTCGGTGTGGACATCGCTTCCGATAAGGATCTGACCAAGAAGTTGCTCGGGGATGCTGGTATTCCGGTTCCCTTCGGAGTCGTCGTACAAACGGCCGATGAAGCCGCTGCGGCATGGCGTGACATCGGTGGTGCAGTGGTCGTGAAGCCTCTCGACGGCAATCAGGGCCGTGGTGTCTCGCTCAATTTGAATGAGGAAGCTCACGTTCGCGAAGCTTTCGCTACTGCTCAGCAGCATTCCAAGTCCGTTATCGTCGAGCAGCTCTTTGAGGGCCGCGACTACCGTGTCCTTGTCGTGAACGGAAAAGTCGTAGCGGCGAGCGAGAAAACGCCGGCTCGTGTGTTCGGCGACGGCCTTCACACAATTTCAGAACTCATCGCCATTGCTAACCGGGATGAGCGCCGCGGTGATCACCACTCGAAGCCCCTCAGCCGCATCAAAGTCGACGAGGTGATGTGCGCCTATCTGCGCCGCTCGGGACTACGCCTCGATACGATTCCCCAGGCCGGTCAGTGCGTGCTGCTGCGCGAAAGCGCCAACCTCTCAACGGGCGGGGAAGCTCGCGACGTTACGGACTTGATTCATCCCGATGTGGCCCGCATGTGCACTCGGGCGGCGCGAATCATCGGGCTGGATATCTGCGGCTTGGACGTCGTGCTTCCGGATTTGAGCAAGCCGCTGAACGGCTCAGGTGGAATCATCGAGGTCAACGCCGCTCCGGGGATCCGAATGCATCAGTTCCCCAGTGAAGGTACAGCTCGAGACGTTGCTTCGGAAATCGTCAGCATGTTGTTTCCGGGAGGCAGCAACGGCCGGATCCCTATAGTCGCGATTACGGGGACCAACGGCAAAACCACCACCACCCGCATGATTGCGCACGTGCTCGCGGCGGCAGGCAAGCATGTCGGAACCACCACCACGGATGGTATCTGTGTCGGTGGTCACCAGGTGGCCCGCGGCGATATGACTGGCCCCTGGTCTGCCCGGGCGATCCTGTCTGACCCCGCAGTCGAGGTAGCCGTTCTTGAGACTGCCCGCGGTGGAATCGTGCGCTCCGGCCTCGGCTTCGATTGGGCCGATGTGGGAGTTCTCACCAACATCGAAGTCGATCACATCGGCCAGGACGGTATAGAGAGTGTGGAAGACATTCTCAGAATCAAACAGCTTGTCGCCGAGCGCGTACGCCCCGGCGGAACTATTGTCCTGAACGCTGATGACCACCACTTGGCCCGCCTGCCTCAGAATCCCCGGCTTTCGAAGATCTCGCGCTCGGTTGTCTTCTTCTCGCTCAGTTCGACCAACCCGCTGGTGATTTCACACGTCAAGAACGGCGGACTTGCGTTTGTCCTGCACGGTGAGTGGATCGAGCAGCGCCGGCCAGAGGGCGATCGCAGAATTGTTCGTGTCGCAAACCTGCCATGCACGGTTGCAGGTACCGCTGAATTTCAGATCGCCAACGTCCTCGCGGCAACCGCCGCATGCGTGGCCATGGGAGTGGATTGCGATACGGTCGCGTCGGCAATGTCAACGTTTCGCAACGGCGACAATGCGGGCCGTCTTAATATCTACGAACGAAATGGCGGCCTTCTCGTTCTCGATTATGGCCACAACCCGCACGCGATCGGCGCGGTGTGCCGGATGGTTGCGCGCTGGCCGGCTGAATCCCGGACTGCCGTACTCGGGCTTCCGGGCGATCGCAGCGACGATCTGATCGTAACAGCTGCCCGTACTGCCGCAGCGGGATTTGACCGGGTTGTCGTTCGCGAGGATTACGACCTTCGGGGACGCGAGCCGGGAGCGATCGCACAACTGGTTGCTCAGACGATTCGGTCCTCCGGCGTAGCCGATGTCGATATTGTTCTCGATGAAGTCGAGGCGGTCCGGTCCGCCGTTCTCTCGATGGTTCCCGGCCAGGTCGTTGTCGCATTCTGTGATCGCAAAGAGTTGGTGACTGAAATGCTCGAAGGGCTCGGAGCCGCATGCGTCGATGATCTGCACGCCTTCTTTGCGGAAGCCCGAGAGCGCGCGCGGATTCCTGCGTGAGCTTTCTTCTGATTGATGGGGGCCGCGTTTGGCCCGGCACCCCCACGGGCGAGGGACCGCAGAGCTTCTTGATAGCGGGCGAGCGAATTGCCCGCGCGGGCCCCGTCAATCGGGGTGCCCTGGACCTGCTGGGTGTCGAGTACGAAACGATCGACGCCTCGGGCTGTCTCATCATGCCCGGACTAATCGATGTTCATGAGCACCTGTTGGGGGGCAGCGGCGAGCAGGGATTCGAAACCCAGACGCCCGAGATCTTCCTCTCTGAACTCCTCAGCGCCGGTATCACAACGGTGGTCGGCTGCCTTGGTACCGACACCACAACAAAGACAATGCAAGGCCTTCTCGCGAAAGCAAAGGCTCTGAAGAACCAGGGACTCACGTCGTTTGTATGGTCCGGGGGATACAATGTGCCTCCCGTAACCCTGACCGGTTCCATCCGCACCGACATGTTGTTTGTCGACGAGATAATCGGGTCGGGAGAGACAGCCATTGCTGACAAGCGCTCTACCGCACCGAGTCTGGCCGAACTCGCACGCCTGGTGAAGGAGACCTATGTAGCCGGCACGCTTTCCGGCAAAGCGGGTGTGACTCACTTTCATGTCGGAGAAGAGCCCCACGGTCTGGCTGATCTGCGTGAACTCCTTGACAACTACGGAGCCAAACCGGAGTGGCTCTATCCTACGCACGTCGAGCGGAATGAGAGCCTCATGACGGAGGCGGTCGAATTGACCAAACGTGGAGTGACAGTCGACGTCGATACGATCGAAGAGGATCTGGCGCAGTGGCTTCGCTTCTTCCTTAACGCAGGTGGCGATCCTGGGCATCTGACCGCATCCTCTGATGCGGCGATAAGCAGCCCGCAGACCCTCTTCCGGCAGATACGCTCCTGTGTGCTGGATGCTCGTTTCGACCGCGATGTCGTCCTGCCGCTGGTCACCGCCAACCCTGCCCGGGTTCTGAAACTGTCCCGCAAAGGACGGCTGGAACCGGGTTGCGACGCCGATCTGTTGAT
>DASQDN010000365.1:0-3106 GCA_035634155.1 Bryobacteraceae bacterium
GGGATATCCTGCTGAACCCGAAACAGCACCTCCTCCTCGGTGAGCTTCAAGCGTGAATACAGCAGCAGGCCGTAGGTATTGGCGAGCGGACACTTCATGGTGTACGTGTATTCACCTTCGATGCTGCGCATCGAGTGTTCCCAATACTGGTCGGCTTCGGCGAGCACGATGACATCAGGATCGTGGCGCTGAACGAGATCGAGGTACTGCTTCACGTTACGGTTGCTCATCAGAACGTTAGCCGTTAGGATGCGGACGCGACGGTCCGGTTCGTTCAGCTCATTGGGTAAAGCTTGCACGCGCCGCAGCGGGGTGTAACGCGAGAGCTCCCAAAGCTGGTAGCAGGTTGAGACGAGCAGCACGCTTAACGTGACCGTCTGCCATGGGTCGTTTTCATAACGAAGCAGCAGAACGAGAGCGACGGCGAACGCGAGTACAGTGATCTGCGAGCGCGGGAAGTCAAAGACGCGAATCCACCAAACCGCTCGGCGCACGAAAGGGAGTGCGGTTGCGACTATCAGGACCCAGGCAAGGGCGAGCAGAGTTAGTTGCAACATGCCGAATGTTAGATGCGCCTGCGGCGGAGAGTTACTCGATTAGGACCAGTTCATAGTCAGTGAGCTTGGGTACGGTTAGCTCGAGTTTGCCGCCACGTGACTCGACGAGCAACTCGGCGCCGGAACGGATGGCGCGCGCTTTCGTTCCTGCGCTCTTCAAAGAGATACGGATATCGCCCATCGGGATCGGTTCGAAGTAGGCGGTGCCGGAGTGCCCGGACACATTGATGAGATGCAGAAGCGTACGGTTGTTCCGCTTCATCAGGGAAAGCTCGACCAACGGATGCGCGTTCGTTGTCAGTTGGCGGCCGTTGGGGAGGAGGTGATCGATGAGATTGGCGATCATCGCCGCATGCGCGGTAAGGCTGTGCCGGTAATAGAGCCCTGTGGCGTCCCAGGGAATCCACGCGACAGTTCCCTTCCCGATCATTCTGATCGCCAGCCCGGGTTTGGTGGTGTCCACTTGATCGATGTGGACCTTTTCCGGCGGTCCGAACATGGATGGCGGGACCAGAGTGAGCGCGGCCGGCGTGTCTGCCGCCTCCACTTCCGTGTATTGGCCATTCAACATGAGCAAGCTGGTTTGTTTCAGGCCCGGGAAGAGGTTGTGGTCGCGGACCCGCATATAGCCTTTGACGTCGCGGTGCACGGCGACCACTTTGGCGATCTCGAACTCGGGCGGTCTGGGGCTGACGATGAGGACTCGCCCGCCGCGTTCGACGTACTGCTTAAGCTCGGGCGGCGCCCAGTCGGTAGCGATGACCAGATCGTAGTCGCGCTTGCCGAGCCAGTCCATGTTGTCGGCGACGGCGAAGGGAATGTGCTGCTCGGTCAGAATACGGAAGGCGCCTCGATAAGCGGCTTGGTTGTAGGTGCGGCCGGTGCGCTGGGAGCCTCCCAGGAGGAGCACTTTCGCGAGGCTTTGCTGGGCGGAGTAGAACTGCTCGTGGTCCGCCAGCCAGCGGTAGATGGGCTTGGCGGTTTCGATGGCTTGGCGGTCCTGCAGGTCGAGTGTGCCATTGACGGCATATCCGGCGGCTCCTCCGTGGGCGACGTTTTGCCAGAAGCGAAGCGCGACCTCCGGCGCGGGCACGGTGGCGAAGCGCCAGGAAAAGTCGAAGGCCTGCATGTTGAGGTTGATCGACATCTTGGAAGGTTCGCTGTTGCGGGCGCGATTGGTGTTGTCGCTGGAGGCGTAGGGCCAGAGGGGCAGAGGCCGCTCGACCGCAGTGTTCGATTCGGACATGATGCCGTCGGTGTATTCCTGGATGTAGTTGAAGTACCCGGCGTTGGGGCGCTTGGCTTTGATGAGCTTGCCGATATCGGACGCGACCTCGCGGGAGGACTGAAACATGAACTGGCGATATTGTTCGTCAGGTTCGGCGGGGATGGCTTTGCCGTATAGGGCTTTGTACTTGGTCTGGCAGGCTGCGCAATGGCAGTGCCCGACGAAGACGCCGCTGTAGTCGCGGGACTGATTGCCGAACATGTTGAAGAAGAGGCCGTCGACATCGTAGCGTTCCAGGCCCTCGGCCAGGATTTTCATTGCCTGGTCGCGATAGTAGCCTCCGTTGATGCAAGTCGAGTACAGGCCGTTGTAGACGACGGGCTCGCCATTGGCTTTGCGGAAGAACCATTCCGGGTGCGCGTCGAAGACTTCCTTGCGGGTCTTGCTGAGGTCGTAACGGCCGACGACGCGGATCTTGCGGGCGTGGGCTTCGCGGACAACTTCGCCGAAGAGATCGCGACCCGCGGGCATGTGCGGGCTCGGGTAATGGAATAGGGTCTTGGTCGGATAGTACGCGGTGATTCCGCCCATGCCGAAATGGAGGACGTTGGCGCGCATGTCGGTGAGTTGAGACATGAGTCGGGCGACGTCGAGATTAGCATCGGTTTCGCGGAGGTTGGTTTGAACCCACCGCACGGGTTCCTTCATCCACCAGCCGTCTTGCGAAAAGGCGTTCGAGGCGATCATGAGCAGGAGAAGAGGCCGGATCGGCATACCTGACATGCTACGCCGTCGCGTGGGTTGGTCGGGCTTGAGGCGGCTGCGAAAGGAAGCCAGCGGGCTGCTCGAGGTCGGGCGCCGGTCCGGGGTAGTGGCCGGCTGCGATAGTTTGCGGTGGCTGGGCGGCTTCGGTTTCTGCTTCGGCTTGGCGGCGTTCGGCTTGCAGAGCGGTGAGTTCTTTCAGGGAACGGGTGACGGCTCGCTCGATGGCGGATTGGTAGCGGAGGAAGAGGCTCATCTTCTTCTGGTAGGCGGCGTCGGTGAAGACGCGAGCGAGGGCCTGGTCGGGGGTGAGGTTCCGGTCGGCGCCGACCAGGACGACGGCCGCCTGCCGGGACGGCGACGACGCCACGGTGGCCGTGCCGCCGCCGATCACCGGCGCGGTGCGGACCACCAGGTCCGGGGCGGCGAGGATGGCCCGGGTGCGGGCCTCCTGCTGCTGGGCGGCCGAGGCGATCGACCGCTGTTCCCGTACCCGCTGCTCCTGCACGCCGTAGACAGCCACACCGGTACCGCCGGCCAGCAGCACCGCGGCGGCAGC
>DASQDN010000366.1:0-7909 GCA_035634155.1 Bryobacteraceae bacterium
GGATCCGGCGCGCGACCGCTTCTTCGTGCTGCGGCAGGATCGCAATGAAGTGCTGGTGTTCGACGCTTCCACTTATGCGCAGACCGCAACCTTGAGGACCTTGAACCAGCCCCGGTCAATGGCGATTACCCACGATCGGCGTTACCTGCTGGTCGGCAGCAATCTGTCGGCGTATCTTTCTGTCTACGACCTCGAGACGCTTGAGTTGGATCGCCTGGTTCTCACTCGCGATTACGTGCAGTCGATTGCCACTTCGGCAAATGCCATTCTGATCGCCACTCATCCGGCTGGCGGCGGAGACAACAAGATCCATCGCGTCGACCTCGGCGCTCGCGTTTCCACTCCGCTTCCGACACTCGGCGTTTTCGACAATAAGATCTCGGCAAATACTGTGTTGGTAGGCTCCGGAAACGGCCGCTACATTCTGGTGGCGCAGGGCGACGGAAACCTGATGCTGTACGACGCGGTGGCGGACACCTTCACCGTATCGCGGAAGGAATCGACGCCGCTGGTGGGAGCCTACGCCGCCTCTAACTACGACCAGTTTGCGGTCGGCAATGCGATCTTGAACAACTCCCTGGTTCCGGTGAGACGTTGGGCGGACAGTGAATCCGGCAAGTCTTCAGGCTTCGCGTTCCTCGATAACCATATCGCGTTCCGCCTCACCGCTCCCGATGCGAGCGCTCCTGGAGTGCTACAGCGTGTCGATCTGGCGGCCATGACCGGAATCAAGCCGACTCGTACCAGCGAAGCTGGAGTACTCGGCGAAACGACCAATCCGTTCACCCGCAGCCTCGCGATTCTTCCCAATCGCAGCGCTCTGGTGGCGCTGACCACTTCGGGCATCACGGTGTTTCCGTGGGCCTTCGATGAAGGCGCCGCGCCGCCGCGGCTCGACCGCATCGTGAACGCCGCCGACGGAACCCAGCCGATCGCGCCGGGCGGCTTGATCAGCCTGTTTGGGTCTGATTTGAGCCCGGTAAGCCAATCCTCGCGCCAGATACCGCTACCTACGATCCTGGGAGAGAGTTGCTTGACTGTTAACGGGATGCCGGTGCCGGTGATGTTCGTTTCGCCGGGCCAGATCAACGCGCAACTCCCCTTCGCCGTCGACGGGACAACGCAGATTGTCTTGCGCACTCCGGGCGGCGTGAGTGATGGCTTCAATGTCACGATCCTGCCTGCCGCGCCCAGCATCTTCCGGACGAGCATCGCGGGGCACGACGCGCGAATTGCCACGGTGGTGCGGAGTTCCAACAGCCTTATGGTTACTCCGACCAATCCCATTCATCGCGGAGACGTTCTCACGATCTACGCGACGGGTCTGGGACGTACGAATCCGGCGGTCGAAAGCGGCGTGCCTTCGCCCGCTGAACCGCTAGCCTCTGTCCTCAATACGCCAACGGTCACGCTGGGAGGTGTGCCGATGGCAGTTGAGTTTGCCGGGCTTACGCCGGGCGAAGTCGGTGTTTACCAGATCAACGTGCGCATCGACGCCCGAGCGCCGCTCGGCTTGGATGTGCCCTTGAATATCAGCCAAGGCTCGGGCGGGACGACGGTGTCCGTGCGGGTCGTCGAATAGAGAAAAGGCCATCTTATGCGAATCGCTTACCTTATTACGGCCGTAGTCTGCGCGTTGCCCGCGTTTGCTCAGCGGTATGAATTCGGAGTGAACGGCGGCGTCAGCCTCTACAACAAGAAGACGATCACGAACTCGCGCGGCAGCGCCGATGCGGGCTTCAAAACCGGGTACGCCGGCGGCATCTCCATCGGACACAACATGTACGAACATGTCGGTGGGGAAATCCGTTACACGTTCCTCAAGAACGACATGCGCCTTGAATCAGGTTCCGCCGAGGCGACCTTTGGGGCCCAGGCCCACCTGGTCCACTACGACTTCCTGATTCACGCCGCTGACACCGCCGCCGCCATCCGCCCCTATGTCGCGTTTGGCGCCGGCTTCAAGCAGTATCGCGGAACAGGAACCGAACAACTCACCCAGCCGCTCAGCAACATCGGCCTGCTCACTAAAACGACCGACTTCAAACCCATGGTCTCGGTCGGCGGTGGCGTGAAGATCAAGATGACGGACAAGATTTGGCTTCGTTTTGACGTTCACGACTACCTAACCGAGTTCCCGACCAAGGTTATCGCGCCCGCCTCTGGCTCCAGCGTGAGCGGATGGATTGGTAACATCGTCGGCACAGGTGGCATAACTTTTACGTTTTGAGAACAATCGTGAAAGAGCGCTGCCATCATAATGTGAAGGTGCGTTCGTTCATAACGACTGTGTTCCTGGCAACAGCAGCGGCTTGGGCCCAGACCGGGCCGCTGCAGACGCCCTCGAATGCGACGACCCCGCAGTACGTCGGGAGCGCCGTCTGCAAGACCTGCCACCCGAACATCTGGGCGGACTTCTACAAGAACCCTCACTATCGCTCCATCGCGTCCGGGGCCGAAACGCCTGACAAAACGGGTTGCGAATCATGCCACGGCCCGGGCAAGGCGCACGTCGAGGCAGGGGGCGGGAAAGCGACGATCCTCGCCTTCAGCGAACTACCTCCCAAGAAGATCCTCGATAACTGCCTCACCTGTCACACCAAAGACATCAGCCGCGCGCAGATCCAGCGGTCCGAGCATACTCAGAACGACGTTGTCTGCTCGAACTGCCACTCCATCCACCGTTCGACTACCCCCAAGTACCTGCTGGCGAAGAAGCAGGTGAACCTTTGCTATGACTGCCACACGCAGGTGAAGGCGCAGTTCAACATGCCGTTCAAACACCGCGTGAACGAAGGCGTAATGACGTGCAGCGACTGTCATAACCCGCACGGCGCCCCGGCTCCGACCTGGCGTATGAGCGCACGCCCGAGGATGGTGGAACAGGGGCTCGCGAATGAGCAGCCCTGCCTGCGGTGTCACACCGACAAACGAGGGCCTTTCCTGTTCGAGCATGCGGCGGTAAGGATCGATGGATGCGAGTCGTGCCACTTTCCACACGGCTCCACCAATGCGCGACTGCTGAGGCGGCCAGTTGTGTTCACAGTTTGCCTGGAATGTCACAACGGCGCTTCGGGATTCGGCCGCACGGGCGAAGGCATCCCGACACAGTCCCCGGCTCACAATATGGCCGAGCCGCGATTCCGCAACTGCACCGCCTGCCACGTTCGAATCCACGGCAGCAATGCCGACGAGCGATTCCTGAGGTAAGCCATGAGGAAACCAACCATGACGAAAACGTTTGGTCTCACGGTTCTCGCGGCGGCTACCTTGCTGGGCCAGCCGAACGTTGCTCCCACGGATGCGCCGGTGGGCCCGCGCCGAGGTCAAGACCTTGACGGCTACAACTTCACCAATTCGTTTGAGACCGGCTACCGCTGGCGCGACGTATCCGGGAACCTCGGCAAGTACCGGAGCGATGTGAACTTCGGGAATGGAATCCGACTGCTCGGCAGTAGCCTGTCGATAAATTCAAAAGAAGGGCACGGGAAGTACTTCGACGAGCTACTGCTGAACACCCAAGGCCTGGGCAACGATCCGTATCAGTTCTCCTCATTTCGCGTCCAGAAGAACCGCTTGTATCGCTACGATCTTCTCTGGCGCGAAAATGCGTACTACAACCCGGCGCTGCCGATAGCTAGCGGCCAGCATCTGCTCGATACCAATCGGCGCCTGCAGGACCATCAGATCGTGCTATTGCCGCAGTCGGCTTTCCGGCTTTTCGCCGGATACTCGCGCAACAGCCAGACCGGACCGGGCTTGTCGACGGTAAACCTCTTCGACCAACAGCGAGGCGACGAGTTCCCGCTTTTCACTAGCGTCCGCCGTCTCCAGGACGAGTACCGTCTCGGAGCCGAACTTCAATTGGCGGGTGTCCGGTTGTCGCTTCAACGTGGCTGGGAGTTCTTCCGCGACGATACTCGTCACACCGCTGGAACCGAGGCCGGTAACAGCGTGGGCGACCGCACCGCGCTGACGGCGTTCCGCCGAGACGAGCCTTATCACGGCAGTACCGACAACTGGCGCATTCATCTCAGCACGGCCGATTCCAGACGGATTCACGTAGGCGGGCGATTCACGTACGCCGGTACCCGCCGCAACTTCATCTTTGATGAACTGTCAACGGGAACCGATCGGCTTGGCGCCGCGCGTAACCGGCAGGTGTTCGTATTCGGCGAGGGCCGCCGTCCTGTGCTGGCGACCGACTTGACAATAACCTTGAATCCTACCGAGTCGTTGACCGTCGTAAATCACACGGCCTTCCATCACACCCGCATGGACGGCGACGGTACGTTCAATGAGTTGAATAATGGGACCGGCTTTGGCGAACTCATCCACTTTCAGTTCTTGGGCATCCGCACCGTTTCGACGACGACGGATGTGAACTACAGGATCTCGCCAATGGTGGGGCTGTTTGGCGGATACCAATTTTCCACGCGACGGATCCGTTCGATCGAACAGTTGAACTTCGGCGACCCGGTGCCCGATCGCTTGGAAGCCGAACAGGAAAGCCGCCTGCATGCGGGGCGGTTCGGCGTTCGCTTTCGGCCGGTGAAGGCGCTAACCCTCATTGCCGATGGAGAAATCGGCCGCACCGACCGCCCGGTATTTCCCACCAGCGAGAAGAACTACCACGTCCTTGGCGGCCGCATCCGGTACAAGGCGCGATCCGTCTCCGTCGGCGGACTGGCTCGAACGAACTACAACTTCAATTCGGCCTCCCTTTATGCCCATAGCTCTAAAGGACGAACCTACTCAGGCGATTTTTCGTGGACGCCGCAGGCGTGGCTCGGGTTCGATGCGAGCTACAGTAAACTACACCTGGATACGTTGAGCGGAATTGCGTACTTCTTCAATAATGCGTTCGTGAGGAACGACCGTTCGCGATACATCAGCAACATTCATTCCGGAGCGATCCACGCCCGTGTGTCGGCTGGGCGCCGGGTGGAACTGCTGGGAGGCTACGTCCGGACACAGGATAGCGGCTCGGACGAGCAGCCTGTTCCTGGCACGATCGGATTTCAGGTTTACCCCCTGACCTTTCACTCGCCCATGGCAAGGATTTCCGTGCTGCTGACGAGCCGGCTGCGGTGGAACGCCGGCTATCAACGCTACGGTTACGAGGAAGACGCATTGCGGACACAGAACTACCGGGCCAACACAGGCTTTACGAGTTTGAGCTGGTCATTCTAAACGTATGCATTTCACCGCCAACAACTACACAGTCAGCGTTCTCCTCCTGATGGCCCTGACTGTGTTCATGATTGGCGTTCGCGTTCGGAAGCCGCTTGAAAGCAACTGGCTGTTGTTCTATTGGGTGCTGATGACGAGCCTCACCTTCGGCCGCATGGCCGAAGCGTTCGATTACCGGTTCGTGGTGATGGGCCTGCTCGCCGGATTAATGCTTCGGTTTGAGTTCATGAACCGCACGTTCACTCGACTCGTGATGGCGATCGAGATGATCGCATTCATCTACGTGCTGCTTGCCGGCTGGTCCGTCCTGATTAACTCTTAGCGTTCTACCGGAAGGCCTGATTCCGAGTACGCGCGCCAGCCGCCGTCCAATGAGATCGCGTTGGTATAGCCCATCTTCTGCAGATTATCGGCTGCCAGTGCGGAACGAAAACCGCCGCCGCAATACAGGATCAGCTTCTTGTCGCGATCGGGAACTTTGGTTTCGATGTCCCGCTCGATGACGCCTTTTCCGAGGTGCAGCGCGCCTGTGGCATGGCCTGCGTTCCACTCGCTTTCTTCGCGAACGTCGATGAGCAGGTGGTCTTCGCCGGCGTCCCTTATCTGCTTGTACTGATTGAGGTCGATCTCCCGAACTCGCGATTTGGCGTCGTTGACGATGTCGAGAAACCCCTGGTTGTGCTTCTTAGCTGGTGAACTCATGGTTGTCGTCAATTCTCCGAATGCGCGCCCCAACTCGAGACAATTTGCCTTCTATATTCTCATAGCCGCGATCGATGTGATACACGCGATCGACCACGGTTTCGCCCCTGGCTGCTAACGCGGCGAGCACCAGTGACGCGCTGGCGCGGAGATCCGAGGCGATCACCTGGGCGCCGGTTAGATTGCGGTTTCCCGCCACGATCGCCTGGCGGCCTTCGATGCGAATATTGGCCCCCATGCGCACCAACTCCTGGACATGCATGAAGCGATTCTCGAAGATCGTCTCCGTAATGAAGGAGATGCCGTCGGCCCGAGTCATCAGCGCCATGAACTGAGCCTGCAGGTCGGTGGCGAACCCCGGGTGCTCCTCGGTTCGTACGTCCACGGCGCGCAACGTACCATCGCCGCGAACCCGAACGCTTGTCGGGCTTTCTTCTTGAACGTCGATCCCCGCCTCCCGCATCTTTGCGGTCAGCGCAGCGACATGCTCCGGCACACACCCGCTGACGACGATCTCGCCCCCGGTGATCGCGCCCGCGATCATATACGTGCCTGTCTCGATACGATCGGCGATGATCTCATGCTCGACCCCATGGAGCTTGGAAACGCCTTGGACCCGAATCGTCGACGTGCCTGCGCCTTCGATTTTGGCGCCCATCTTCACCAGCATGTTCGCCAGGTCGACCACTTCCGGCTCCCGCGCGGCATTGTCGATCACCGTCTCTCCGTGGGCGAGCGTCGCCGCCATCAGCACATCCTCAGTGCCGGTGACGGTTATGCGGTCGAAGCGGACCTCACCACCTTTTAGCCCGTTAGGGGCCACTGCCTCGATGTAGCCGTGCTCCTGGTGGATCTTTGCCCCAAGCTGTTCCAGCGCCAAAACGTGCAGGTTAATAGGGCGAGCACCGATGGCGCAGCCGCCGGGCATAGATACACGGGCTCGCCCGCAGCGCGCCACCAGCGGACCCAGTACCAGGCTGGATGCGCGCATCGTCTTGACCAGATCGTACGGCGCCGTGGGTTCGTTCAGGTTTTCGCATTGGATCCGATGCGGGCCGTTCGGCTCCTTCATCATGCGAACACCCACGTGAGACATCAGCTTCTCCATCGTGCGGATGTCCCGCACGCGAGGAATGCGATGCAACGTAATGGGCTCGTCTGTCAGTACGCAGGCGGCCAAAATCGGCAATGCGGCGTTCTTTGAGCCGCTGGCGTGGATCTCTCCTTCCAGTCGGACGCCGCCTTCAATCAGCAGTTTTTCCATTCAATGCCCTTTTCACGTTTCCGCCGGCTTCCTGCAACAGGCGCTGGGCCGCTTCGCGCGAGACACTTCGTTTCGCCATTAGGATCGCCGTCCGTACATCGCCGCCCGACTCCTGCAGCAGCAAGGCCGCGTCGTTCTCCGGCAGACCCAACGCTTCTCGCACAATGCGCCGAGCCCTTGCCCGCAGTTTCTCATTCCGCGGTTGAACGTTCACCATCAGATTGCCATACACATACCCGAGCTTCACCATCGAAGCCGTCGTGATCATGTTCAAGGCCAGCTTTGTAGCCGTCCCCGCCTTCATGCGGGTGGAGCCGGTCACGATCTCCGGGCCGACAAGCAACTCAATTGGAATCTCCGCCCGGGCGGCCAAGGGCGAACCCGGTGAGCAGACGATCCCTGCCGTCAAAGCGCCCATCTCTCGCGCCGCCTCGATTGCACCTAAGACGTACGGGGTCCGCCCGCTTGCCGCAATTCCAACCAACGTATCTCGACCGGTAAAGCCTCGCGCCAGCAGATCACGCCGACCGGAATCCGGATCATCCTCGCTCGCTTCGGTAGCGCGGCTGAGCGCCGCCTCCCCCCCGGCGATGATGCCTTGCACCAGGTCATACGGCACGCTGAAGGTCGGCGGACATTCCGACGCATCCAGGACCCCGAGTCTTCCGCTGGTACCCGCACCGATGTAGAACAGCCGTCCACCCGACCCAAACCGCTCGACAAGGCGGTCTACCAAGCGGGCAATCGCGG
>DASQDN010000367.1:0-5550 GCA_035634155.1 Bryobacteraceae bacterium
CGGGCGATCAGGAGGCTGCTATCGGAGAAGGAATAGGCGTTGGTGTACAGCACGAGCAGCACGGTCGCGATGAGCGCGGCGAGAGCGGTAACCGCGGCGCCTCGCGTGATCGCTCCCCAGCGAAGGCGCTGCTCGAGGGATCGAAGATAGCCATTGACCTGTTCGAGTGGATTCACCGTCTACTCCTTATGCCGCCTGCTTACGCGTGAGCGGCTGGGCCTGCTCCTGATTCAGATACTTCCCTGCAAAGATCGATTCGATCACCGCTGCGGCCAGCAGCGCGACCAACACATACCACCAGATACTGTAGGGCTTTTCGCCCGGCTCTCCCGCGGCGCCGCCCGCGGCCGGATTGGCCTTGCCGGTGCTCTGCCACAAGGCTAGCGTGTCGGCAGCGACAGGTGTGAGATCCGATTCGCGGCGGTCCGAATGCACCGCGATGAGCTCATGGTTGCCATTGGGCCGGCGCACTTCCCAATATCCTTCTTTGGTGAGGCGGAAGGCCGGGGACTTAGCCGCTTCGGCTAGAGAAAGCGCGCGCTGACCATCGGGGCCCATGATCTCGCCTCCGCCCTTGAGATCGACGAACGAGTCGACCATGTATTGCGCGGACGCTGCGTCGCTGCCACTGAGGTATAAAGCCGATTGCTCGACGAAGGGCACGAAGGCCGCATGCAACGGCAGATCGTTGGCGATGTTGTCGAAGGTGGACGCGAACACGAGGAGTCGTCCAGTGCCCACGGTCCGCTCGACCAGCAGCGGCGAGCCGTCGGTGAGCTTGGCGACGACGCGGCCGTTGGATGGATCGAGTTGCACGACCTGATAGAACTTGACGTTCTCAAACTTGCCGGCCTTGGCGACGGATGGGTGCGCTTCGTCGACATCGCCTGCAGCATAGAAGCGCTCCGCATTTCGGGCGGCGTAGCGGGCGGCGTCTACTTTCATCCCCAGAACATTGCCTCGGGCAGCGAGGTTGGAGCCTGCGGCGACAAGCACGGAGCCTCCGGCTTTCATGTAGTCGTTGAGGTTTACCACGGTGTCGGCGAGGACGACAAAGGGATACTTCTTGACGTCCAGGTTCGCGGCCTGGTCGCTGGTTGCGGTATCGACCGCGAAGCCGGTGTCGGGCGTGGATTCGAGGGCGGCTTTGTAGTAGTCGGCAGCGCGGGTGCGGCCGGGTTCGTGGACGACCAGCACGCGCTGGGCTTCCTTCCGCTCAATCGAGAACGGGAACACATCATCGGCCGCGAGTTTGTCGCGAGAGTCAATGCGCACTTCGCCCTTGTTCATGCCGTAGGCGGCATCGGGCAGATAGAAGTCTAAGGTGGCGCGGCCGAAGGGTGGAACCGTGACCTTCTTCGATTCGAGCGTTTTGCCGTTGAGAAGCAGAGTGACATTGGTCTCAGTCGGAGTTTCGACTCCGGCTCCGGCGACCACTGCCTGGACTCGGACCTTCTTCGGCTGGAAGACGCTACGGGGCGCATGGACGGCTTCGACGTACCAGTTGGGCTCTTCCCGATTGACGACCGAGTGGACTGTCAGCTTCGTGCCAGGCGAGACAGCGAGTTCGGAAAACGGCACGGGCATGGAGGTCTTCTGGCCATCTGTGATGACGTGCGCTTCAACCGGCATGCCGTCGGGAGGCACCAGAGTACGGATAACGCGGGCGATCTCGCCGTAGGCACTACGCCCATCGCCGACCTGGATGCCGTTGATTGCGGCTCGGAGTTCGTTGAGGTCGGTCACTGGCTCAGTTAGCAGTTGCGCGCCGGAGGCGAAGGCGATGACTTGGCCCCGATCGCCGGGCCGGAAGCTCCCCAGCGCTTCGAGCGCTTTTGCTTTGGCGTCCGCCATGCGCGTACCGGCTCGCATGCTGAAGGAGTTGTCGACGGCGACCAGCAACATTTTGCGGCCCTGAGCATCACCGGTCACCGCCCGGCTGATGTAGGGCTTCGCAAAGAGCAGCGCGAGCAGGATGAGCAAGGCGCAACGCATCAGCAGAAGCGCGAGGTATTTCAGGCGGCGATGCTTGACCGAGCTTTGCGTGCGCCGCTCAAAGAACATGAGCGAGCTGAACGGCAGCGGATTGGACTTATGCTGCCGCAGCAGATGCACGTAGATCGGCAGGCCGACGGCCAGCAAACCTCCGAGAAACCATGGAGAGAGGAATCCCACTTGAACTTAAACCCTCCCCTGCCGGAGCAGCAGGTAACTGCGCAGCGCGTCGTCCAGCGGCTTGCTCGTATCAATTAGGACACAGTCGATGCCCGAACGTTGGGCCCGCTCGCGCAGCGCGGCGATGTGGGCGTCGATCTTGGCGGTGTATTCGGTTCGCACGTAGTCCGGCGTTACTTCCATGGTTTCGCCGGTTTCCATGTCGAGCACCAGCGCCGGATCCTTGATCAAAGGCCGAATCTCCTGCGGGTCGAGAACATGGAAGAGGACGATTTCGTTGCCGTGGAAGCGCATGGGCTCCATGGTTTTGACGACGATCTCGGGATCTTCGTAGAAGTCTGAGACGACGACGATGATGCCCTTCCGGTGCAGGAAGTTCTGGCAATGGAAGAACGGCTTGGCGAAGTCCGTGCGCGTTCCAGGCGCTGCCTTCTCGATGGCGTGCAGGATGCGGGCGAACTGCCCTGCCCTGCCGGAGGGCTGCACGTAGTCGCGGATCTCATCGTCGAAGATGACGATGCCGGCGCCGTCTCGCTGCTGGCCTGAGAGGTACGTGATAGACGCGGTCAGGTAGCGCGCGTAGTCGAGCTTGTTCACCTTGTGCGAGCCGTACGCCATGGAAGCGCTGGCATCGAGCAGGATGGTGAGCTGGGTGTTCGTCTCACCGCGGTAGCGCTTGAGATACATGCGCTCGCTACGGGCGAAGACATTCCAGTCGACGTGCCGAAGGTCGTCGCCTTCGGCGTAGGCGCGGTATTCGGCGAACTCCTGACTAAAGCCGAAGTCGGGGGAACGATGCAGCCCTGACACGAAGCCCTGCACTACGGTCTTGGCGATCAGCTCCAAGCCGGAGATGGACGAGAGTACGTGCGGGTCGAGAAAGCGCTGCATGGCGAGTTATGCCTTCGGGATCCCCTTGTGCTCAATGATGCGCTTATAGATTTCGTCAGGTTTCAGGCGTTCGGACTCGGCATGAAAGTTAAGGAGAATGCGGTGCCGGAGGATCGGTGTGGCCAGGGTGGCGACGTCTTCATAGGTGACGTGATAGCGATGGTGAACGAGGGCTCGGGCTTTAGCCGCGAGGACGAGGTTCTGGATGCCGCGGACGCTGGCGCCGAAGTTGACGTACTTCTTAGTGTTGTCGGAGGCGCTCGCATCAGTGGGGCGGGTCATGCGTACGAGCTCGACGGCGTAGCGCGCAACAGAGTCGGCGATAGGCACCATGCGGACAAGCTGCTGGAAGGCGAGGATCTCTTCGGCGGTGGTGACGGGCTCGGAGTGGGCGAGGCTGGTGGTAGTGGTGAGGCCGATGACCTTCATTTCATCGTCGACGTCCAGGTAGTCGAGGACGGTGTTGAAGATAAAGCGATCGAGCTGAGCTTCGGGGAGCGGGTACGTTCCTTCCAGTTCGATGGGGTTTTGGGTGGCGAGCACGAAGAACGGCGCAGGGAGCTTGTGGATGTTGCCGCGGACCGTACAAGAGCGCTCCTGCATGGCTTCGAGCAATGAAGACTGCGTCTTGGGCGGCGTTCGGTTGATTTCGTCGGCAAGGATGATGTTGCCGAAGATCGGACCGGGCACGAAGGTCCAGTTGCGGCGACCGGTGGACTGATCTTCCTCGATGATGTCGGTACCGGTAATATCGGAAGGCATCAGATCCGGAGTGAACTGAATGCGGCGGAACTCGAGGCCGAGGGTATCGGCGATGGTGCGCACGAGCAGCGTTTTTGCGGTTCCAGGCAAGCCGGTGATGAGGCAATGGCCGCCGACGAACAACGCAATCAGCACCTGTTCTAGAACTTCTTCCTGGCCGACGATTACGCGTCGGATTTGTTGGACGATGTCGCTGTGAGCTTGCTGGAAGCGAACGATTCTTTGCTTCAGTTCCGACGAGTCAAGCGAGATGGGGGCGGGATTTGTCATTGTTCCTCAACGGATATTGTTCAGCGAGACAACTCTAGCAAAAGCTTTTGCGCGGGCTTGTACCCAGGCGCAGCTTCCAGAGCGAGCAACAGATGCTCCTTGGCATCTTCCAGGCGTTTGGCGCTTTGCAACGCTCGGGCCAGGTTGAAGTGCGACGCGGCAGGATCGAGCGGTTTGGAGGCGACTACGGCGGTGTATTCGCGAATTGCGCCGTCGGTCGCATTTTGGGCCATATACAGGTCGCCGAGCTCACTGTGAACTTCGGCTTCCATCGGGTAGACGTAGATGAGGCGTTCGAGCGTCTTGAGAGCGTCGGCGGGCTTGCCGGCTTCCTTTTGCATTTTGGCCAGCTTCTTCAGGGCCTCGGGGCTTCGGCCGCCGGCTTGTGAGTATTTCGCGAGCGCGGCCATCGCCGCGGCCTTGTCGCCCTTGGCTTCATGGGCTTCGGCGAGGAGCTCGTATGCATTACCCTTTTCGACAAAGTCGGTAAACATGGCGATGACTTCGGGCGCGAGCTTGATGACTTCGTCGTGCGACTTGTTCGACGAGGCTACCTGGAGTTCTTTCATGCGCTTGCGCCAATCGGGGAAGCTGTTGACCGTTTTGCCGATGTGGGTGTCGAGCCACGCCAAGAACTGTTTGTCGAACTCGTCGGGCTTGATCTTGAAGTGTGTTTCGACCACTTCGCCGGTGGGCTTCGATTCGGCGAAGGAATGCATCATGTCGAGCAGTTTCTGATAGCCGTACTTCTCATTGATGTAGTCGCAGATGCGACCGGCCTGGAAGTAAGAGACGATGACCTGATTCGGATAGCTGGGGCGGATGAAGCCGCGGTCGAGCTGCGCGATGGGCAGGAGCTTCTTGTCGCGGATGGCGCCGATGACGGTTGGGTCGAGGCGATCGCCCCAATCTTTTGCGGCGGCGGTTTCTTCGTGTACGGCCATGCCTTCGGTGAACCAGCGCGGCACGCGGTGATTGGTCGCGGTGAGCACGTACACATGGCTAAGCTCATGCCACAAGGTGCTGGCCCAATGGAAGGCGCCGGGCGGTCGGCCTGAGGGGCTGTCCATGGCCACCATGGTTCCGAAGGTAACGCCGAGCGCGCCCAAGCCTGGCATGCCGAGCGCGCGGACAGCGAAGTCGGCGTGATCGGGATACACCTCGACCTGCACGGGACGCTGCAGCTTTACTCTGTACTTGGCGTCAAACGCCGCCATGGCGCGCTTGAGTTCGCCTTCGACGTACGGATGGAGAAGCTGGGCTTCCTTCTTGTGGAGGCGGACAACGGTGTTGTCGGTCTTGAAGGTTTCAAAGTTCTTGTAGCTGTCCATCAACGTGAGGGTGTTGACGGTGACGGCGTTCTTGTAGCCGCCGTCGTAGGCCGCTTCCAGGGCTTCGCGGGCTTCCTTCTCCATGCCGAGGCGCATCATGTTAACGCCCATCTGCGCGCGG